>NZ_DKJF01000017.1:0-138657 GCF_002454615.1 Pseudomonas sp. UBA6699 | reverse complement strand
TCAAGATCAACAGCCAGATCAGAAGCCGTGCGGGGGTTGGTAGACGGCGCGAAGCCTCTGACCCGCCGTAGGGGCGCAAAGGGCCTGGGCAACGCCCGTCCGGACGTATGGCCTGCAAAGCCGCGCTTGGACCCCGCCGCGTGATGCGCGACAATAGCGATCATTTTCGGAGCCCCCCATGACCGATTTCACCCCCGACGCCATCCTCGATGCCACCGGCCTGAACTGCCCGGAGCCGGTGATGATGCTGCACCAGCACGTACGCAACCTGGCCGCCGGCGGCCTGCTCAAGGTCATCGCCACCGACCCGTCCACCCGCCGCGACATTCCCAAGTTCTGCAACTTCCTCGGCCACGAACTCGTGCAACAGCAGGAGGACGCCGGCACCTTCCTTTACTGGATTCGCAAAAAAGCCGACTGAAACCCTGTGCAAGCCACCTGGCGATGCGCCTACACTGCGCTCCCCAGACAGGAGAGCGCCATGCTGATAGTTGCCGACGAAAACATCCCGCTGCTCGATGCCTTCTTCCAAGGCTTCGGGGAAATTCGCCGCTACCCCGGCCGAAGCCTCGATGCCGCCAGCGTCAAGGACGCCGATATCCTGCTGGTACGCTCGGTGACCAAGGTTGACCGCACATTGCTCGAAGGCAGCCGGGTACGCTTCGTCGGTACCTGCACCATTGGTACCGATCACCTGGACCTGGACTATTTTGCCGAAGCCGGCATTCGCTGGAGCAGCGCGCCAGGCTGCAATGCCCGCGGCGTGGTCGATTACGTGCTGGGCAGCCTGCTGACCCTGGCCGAACTGGATGGCGTTGCGCTGCCAGAACGGGTCTACGGCGTGGTCGGTGCAGGTGAGGTCGGCGGGCGGCTGGTACGTGTGCTGCGCGGCCTGGGCTGGAAGGTGCTGGTGTGCGACCCGCTGCGCCAGGCCGCTGAAGGCGGTGACTACGTCAGCCTGGAAACCATTGTCCAGCAGTGTGATGTGATCAGCCTGCATACCCCGTTGCAGCGTAGCGGCGGCTACCCCACCTGGCACTTGCTGGGCCAGGCGCAATTGGCACAATTGCGCCCGGGTGCCTGGCTGGTCAACGCCAGCCGTGGGCCGGTGGTGGACAACGCCGCCCTGCGCGAGCTGCTGCTGCAGCGCGACGACATCCATGCCGTGCTGGACGTATGGGAAGGCGAGCCGCAAGTCGACCTGCAACTGGCCGACCTGTGTACCCTGGCGTCACCGCATATTGCCGGTTACAGCCTCGACGGCCGCCAGCGTGGCACCGCGCAGATCTACCAGGCCCTGTGCCGCTTCCTCGGGGTGGATGAGCAGGTGCAACTGGCTGACCTGCTGCCGCGCCCGCCGCTGGCGCAAATCGAGCTGGATGCCAGCGCCGACCCGGCCTGGGCCCTGGCCACCCTGTGCCGCGCCGTGTACGACCCGCGCCGTGACGATGCCGACTTCCGCCGCAGCCTGAGCGACGACCCACAACAACAGCGTGCCGCGTTCGACCAGTTGCGCAAGCAGTACCCAGCGCGACGCGAAATCGAGGGGCTGGCGGTGCGCCTGCGTGGCGAGGCGCCGCAGTTGGCGCAACTGGTCAGTGCGCTGGGTGGCGTATTGGTCTGACGGCGTGCCGGCCGCTGCACGGCCATTCGCCCGGGTGAGAGCGCCCAGCCGGGCCTGGCCGTAAGAGGCCAGTGCAGAACTCAGGGCAAATAAAAACCCGACGCGGGCGCCGGGTTGCAAGAAATTCGCCGCTCAACCTTTGCGTACGCGCTCGACCCGGCTCTGTTCTAGGGCCTTGCAAGCCTGCTGGATCATCTGCTCGGTGATCGGTACTTCGCGCCCCTGGGCATCAATGATCGAACCGCATACCTGGGGTTGCTGGTTCGGCCGGGGCTGCTGGTTGTCGCTGGTAGGCTGCAAGCTCATGCATGGTCTCCTCATCAGGTGAACTCAGGGTAGTCCTGCACCGTGACTGGCCTGTGACGACAGGCTCGTCACGGCAATACCAGTCCAACAGAAACGCTGGCAAAGCTCCATACCCTGGTTAGATCGATAGGCTATAGCCACCTGCCCGCGTTCCCCAGCCCTGATGAGTGGTAGTCTGGGCCTTCGCCAGCCATAGTGATCGTCGCCATGTCCGAATCGGTTTCCCCGCAACCACGCCGGGCATTACGCCTGGCCTGGCAGTTCGTTCGCCCCTATCGCCGGCAGGTTCTGCTGGCCTTGCTGGCACTGGTAGTCACTGCGGGCATCACCTTGTCGATGGGCCAAGGCATCCGGCTGCTGGTCGACCAGGGTTTCATGACCCGTTCCGCGCACCAGCTCAACCAGACCATCGGGCTGTTCCTGCTGCTGGTACTGGCCTTGGCGGTGGGTACGTTCAGCCGTTTCTACCTGGTGTCCTGGATTGGCGAGCGCTGCGTGGCCGACATGCGGCGGGCGGTGTTCAACCACCTGATCGGCCTGCACCCCGGCTTTTTCGAGGATAACCGCAGCGCCGAGATCCAGTCGCGGCTGACAGCAGACACCACGCTGCTGCAATCGGTCATCGGTTCGTCGCTGTCGATGTTCCTGCGCAATGCATTGATGGTGCTGGGCGGTGTGGTGCTGCTGTTCATTACCAACCCCAAGCTCACCAGCATCGTGGTGGTGACCCTGCCGCTGGTGTTGGCGCCCATCCTGCTGTTTGGTCGCCGCGTACGCAGGCTGTCGCGGCAGAGCCAGGACCGGGTCGCCGATGTAGGCAGCTACGTGGCCGAGACGCTGGGGCAGATCAAGACTGTGCAGGCCTACAACCATCAGGCACATGACCGCGCACTTTTTGCCGACACGGTCGAGGCGGCATTCACCGTGGCGCGCAAGCGCATTGCCCAGCGGGCCTGGCTGATCACTCTGGTGATCGTCTTGGTGCTGGGGGCGGTTGGGGTGATGCTGTGGGTGGGCGGCATGGATGTGATCGCCGGGCGCATATCCGCCGGCGAACTGGCCGCCTTCGTGTTCTACAGCCTGATCGTCGGCAGCGCCTTCGGCACCCTCAGTGAAGTGATCGGCGAACTGCAGCGCGCCGCCGGTGCTGCCGAGCGCATCGCCGAACTGCTGGCCGCACGCAGCGCAATCCTGCCGGGCTGTGCCGCCTCGGGCCTGCCGGGGCATAGGGCCCGCGGGCACATCGAGTTGCAGGAACTGGTGTTCGCCTACCCGTCACGGCCCACCGTGGCAGCGGTAGCTGGCCTGAGCCTGGTCATCGAGCCTGGCCAGACCGTGGCCCTGGTCGGCCCATCAGGGGCCGGCAAGTCGACCTTGTTCGATCTGTTGCTGCGGTTTTACGACCCCCAGCAAGGGCGCATCCTGCTCGACGGCCAGCCGCTGACAGAATTCGACCCTGACCAGCTGCGACGGCAGTTTGCCCTGGTTGCACAGAACCCTTCGCTGTTCCGTGGCACGGTGGAAGCCAATATCCGCTATGGCCGCCCCGAGGCGAGCCAGGCCGAGGTCGAAGCCGCAGCCCGCGGCGCCCATGCCGATGAGTTTATTCGGCAGTTACCTCAGGGCTACCAGACACCGCTGGGGGAGGGTGGCATCGGGCTTTCCGGCGGCCAGCGCCAGCGCCTGGCGATTGCCCGGGCGCTACTGGTGGACGCGCCGATCCTGTTGCTGGACGAAGCCACCAGCGCCCTCGACGCGCAAAGCGAACACCTGATCCAGCAAGCACTGCCCCGCCTGATGGCCGGGCGTACCACGCTGGTCATCGCCCATCGGCTGGCCACGGTCCAGCACGCCGAGCGCATCGCGGTCATCGACCAGGGGCGCTTGGTGGCGGTGGGCACTCATCGCCAATTGATCGAGCAAAGCCCGCTGTATGCCCGGCTGGCGGCCTTGCAGTTCACCAGTGCCTGACACAGGGGTGACGGGGGCAGCGCAGGGGTGGCTATCGGTTTTCAACGCTACCGTTGGTGGCAGTTTCCAGGCACAAAAAAGCCCGCATCAGCGGGCTTCTGGAGGATCTGGTCGGAGAGACAGGATTCGAACCTGCGGCCTTCTCGTCCCGAACGAGACGCGCTACCTGGCTGCGCTACACTCCGATGAACAAAATCCTACTGCATCGTGTTTTTGCTCGCAAGCCCCTGCTGTGCAAAGGGGCTTTGCTGAAAACGCGCCGCGGTTAAAGCTCTTTCACGGTGCGGATCTGGTCCTTGTTCAGGCGGGTGCGCTTGCCGTCCAGCTGCTCGAATTCGTAGAAGCCGGAGTCTTCGTCGTAGGACGGTTTATCCGTCGCCTGGATTTCTCGGCCATCGTTCAGGGTGATGACGGTTGGGGTGGAGCAGCCGGCAAGGGTGCCCAGGCCCAAAGCGAGCAGGAAGGCGGGTAGGGTCCGTTTGATCATCGTGGTTCTCCAAGTGCGATGGTGCTAGATGACATTTATGACGCAGGACTTTAGTGCAAGTTCACTGCAAGTGCATCATAGCGATAAATCTGCGCGGTTGATCCAGGGCAAGTTTGTTGGGCGCAACCCGGTAAATGTGCGCTGTGATATAACTGCGGCCAACCTATCCTGTTGTGACGGACCCCCATGAAAGCCAAGGCAGATACCCCCTTTGTGCCGCTGAATATCGCGGTGCTCACCGTTAGCGACACCCGCACGCCCGACACCGATACCTCTGGCCAGATGTTCGTCGACCGGTTGAGCGAGGCCGGCCATCACCTGGCAGAGCGGGTATTGCTCAAGGACGACCTGTACAAGATCCGTGCACAGGTTGCCACCTGGATCGCCGACGAGCGCGTGCAGGTGGTGCTGATTACCGGCGGCACTGGCTTTACCGGCCGCGACAGCACGCCGGAGGCGGTGGCCTGTCTGCTGGACAAGCAGGTCGATGGCTTTGGCGAGTTGTTCCGGCAGATCTCCGTGCCGGATATCGGTACGTCCACGGTGCAGTCGCGGGCCTTGGCCGGCCTGGCCAATGGCACCCTGGTGTGCTGCCTGCCGGGCTCGACCAATGCCGTGCGCACCGGTTGGGACGGCATTCTTGCCGAGCAACTCGACGCCCGCCATCGGCCGTGCAACTTTGTCCCGCACCTGAAGCAGGCAATGGCCTGTGACAGCCGTGGCTGAGGTCAGTCAGCCACGGCCGCTGATGCCGGTAGAGCAAGCCCTGGAACAATTGCTGGCATTGGCCGAGTCGGCACCGATTCAGGAAACTGAAAGCCTGCCCCTGGCCGAAGCCGAAGGCCGGGTACTGGCGACCGACCTGGTGGCCTCGCTCGACCTGCCGCCCTGGCCGAACAGTGCCATGGACGGCTATGCCCTGCGCCTGGCCGACTGGCAGGGCCAGCTGTTGCCCGTCAGCCAGCGCATCTTCGCCGGCCATGCGCCACAGCCTCTGCAGCCGGGCACCTGTGCCCGCATCTTTACCGGCGCCCCGGTGCCGGCAGGTGCCGATTGCGTCGAGATGCAGGAAAACACCCAGGTGCTGGAGGATGGCCGGGTACGTTTCGTCGAGGCGCTGCGCGCCGGGCAGAACATTCGCCCGCAGGGCCAGGAAACCCGCAAGGGCGAGCAGGTGATGAACGCCGGCACGCGCCTGGGGCCGATCGAACTGGGCCTGGCGGCGACCTTGGGCCACGCCCGGCTCGAGGTGGTACGCAAGGTCAAAGTGGCGGTACTGTCCACCGGCGACGAACTGGTCGAGCCCGGGCTGCCGTTGGGGCCCGGGCAAATCTACAACAGCAATCGTCGGCTATTGGTCAGTTGGTTGCAGCGCCTGGGGTGCGAGGTGGTCGATGCCGGCATCCTGCCGGATGACCTGGCGCAGACCCGCGCCTGCCTGGCCGGACTGGGCCACGTCGACCTGATCCTGTCCACTGGCGGCGTGTCGGTGGGCGAGGCCGACTACCTCGGGGCGGCACTGCGCGAAGCGGGCGAGCTGGCGCTGTGGAAGCTGGCGATCAAGCCGGGCAAGCCGCTGACCTTCGGCCATTACCAGGGCGTGCCGGTGATCGGCCTGCCGGGTAATCCGGCCTCGACCCTGGTCACCTTTGGCCTGCTGACCCGGCCCTATCTGCTGCGGCGCCAAGGGGTGGGCAATGTCACGCCGCTGCGCTTCGACATGCCGGCGGGGTTTGACTGGCCCAAACCCGGTAGCCGCCGCGAATACTTGCGTGCGCGCATCGAGGACGGCCAGGTGCGCATCTACAAGAACCAGAGTTCGGGTGTGCTGCGCAGCGCAGCCTGGGCCGACGGGCTGGTGGAGGTGCGCGAAGGCAGCACGCCGAAAACGGGTGACAGCGTGCCATTCATTCCCTTCAGCGAACTACTTGGCTGAACGCCCCAGCCAGGCATCGGCCAGTGGCCCTGGCACCGGTGCTGCCTGGGTCAGGCGCATGTGCACGGTTTCCAGTTGATGAGCCGCCACGCTCCAGTCGTGGCGCTGGCGGGCGAACTGGCGCCCGGCCGCGCTCAACTGGCTCATGCGCCAGGGCTGGTTGAGCAACTGGGTGATCAGCAGGGCCAGTTGATCACTGTCATCGCTGCCCAGGTAATGCTCGCCGTTGTTCACCGCCAGGCCGGAAACGCCCTTGCCGGTACTGATGATCGGCAGGCCGGCAGCCATTGCTTCAAGGATTTTCACCTTCGAGCCACCGGCATAGCGCAGCGGCGCAAAAAACAGGGCTGAGCGGCTTTGCAGTTCACGCAGATCGGGGCGATAGCCGAGCCATTCGATCCGCGGGTCATTCCAGTGCAGCTTCCAGCTGGCCGGCATCGCATGCCCGGCAATCGCCAGGCGCACGGCCGGGTTGCTCAGCCACACCTGCGGCATGATGTCTTCCAGCGCCCACTCGATGGCTTCCAGGTTGGCGCCGTATTCAAAATTGCCGACAAACAGCAGGCGCTGGCTGTGCAGCGCCGGCTGCACCTGCTGGTAGAAATCACATTCCACGCCATTGACCACCACATTCACCGGGCGCCTGCTGATCTGCCCGATCAGCTCGGCGTCGTGAGCGCTGACGGCTACCAGCTCGGTGGGCTGGCCCAGCACGCGCTGTTCCCAGCGCCGGTAGCGCCAGCGGTCGAAGGCATTGAGCGGGCGTAGCCATAACGGCAGGCGGTCATGGCAGGCGCTGCCGGTAACCGACTCCAGGTTGTGTTCGCTGAGCATGAAGGGCAGGCCGCGGGCCTGCAGGGCCTTCTCGAACGGCTGGAAGCTATAGCTGTGCTCGATCTGGATCACGTCCCAAGGTTCCTCCAGCAACTGCTCGAAGCGGTGCCGCAACGCTGCGCAAAGGCCGTTGATGATCGCCCGCATGGGGTAGTCGATGATCGGCGAGGCCAGCAGGTTCAGCGGGCTATGCAGCGGCCTGCGCGGCAGGACTATCAGCCGTTCGAGGTACGGTTCGAGCGCCTCGCGTGCGGCGTCGCTGAGGGGTATCTTCGATTGCACCAACAAGGTGATGCGGTGGCCGCGCTGGGCCAGTGCCCGGATCAGGTGGTATTGGCGAGTCTTGCAGCCACTGGTGGTCGGCCAAGGCAGGTAAGGCAGTGTCCAGAGAATACGCATGACCGTGGTCCTCGCTGACGGCTGCAGAGGGCAAGACGCACCTGTCGGCCGGTTGCAGGTGAGGGCCGGGAGGAGCGTCCGTGGCGGGCAAGCCAGGGCATTTCACAGTCAAAATGCTGACTCGCCTGTGCTCATTCGCTTGTAGGGTCAAAAACCTGTCAAAAGTGTCTCGACTCAGCATAGCCGGGCATTGTCGGCTGTGGAAAAAATGCCATTATCTTCACTACCAGCCGAGCCGGCGCTGCTGCTGGGAACACCGCCTGCCACGCGCGACACGCCGCTGGCTGTTTTTGAACGCGGCATGCAACGATCCACGCGTCCATGTGGTCGAGATAGGGTTGGTCAACCTCAGGGAGATGCGCCTATGCAAGCGCGCAAGGCAATGCTGGTCCTGCACGGCAAGCAGGCGATGAACGACGAACTGCGCGATGCCGTGCACGACATGCGCGACAGTGGCTGGGTGCTGGATGTGCGGGTCACCTGGGAGGCGGGCGATGCCCAGCGCCTGGTGACCGAGGCGCTGGCGGCAGGTTACAGCCACATTGTCGCCGGTGGCGGCGACGGGACCCTGCGCGATGTGGCCGAGGCCATGGGGCAGGCCGGGACCGATGCCAGCCTGGTATTGCTGCCGTTGGGCACCGCCAACGATTTTGCCAAGGCTGCCGGCATTCCGCTGGAGCCTGCCGCTGCGCTGGCCTTGTTGAATGAGGCGGCACAGCCCATAGACCTGGGCCAGGCCGGCGACCAGCTGTTCCTCAACATGGCCACCGGCGGGTTCGGTAGTCAGGTCACGGCCAATACGTCCGAAGACCTGAAGAAGGTCCTGGGCGCCGCGGCCTATCTGTTCACCGGCCTCACACGCTTCAGCGAACTGCAGGCGGCCTCGGTCGAGCTGCAAGGGCCGGATTTCCACTGGCAAGGGGATCTGCTGGCACTGGGTATCGGCAATGGCCGCCAGGCGGGAGGCGGGCAGGAGCTGTGCCCGGATGCGGTAGTCGATGATGGCTTGCTCGATATCGCCGTGTTGCCTGCCCCACAGGAAATGCTGGGCACGTTGCGTGACCTGCTGGCCGGTGATGGCCTGTTCGTCCGTGCCAGGTTGCCCTGGGTCGAGATCAAGAGTGCCCAAGGCCTGGACCTCAACCTCGATGGCGAGCCCTTGCAGACTACCAACTTGCGTTTCGAAGCCCGGCCCGCAGCGTTGCGCCTGCACCTGCCTGCCGGGTCGCCGCTGCTCAGTCGTCCAGGCTGATGATCTTTTCGCGCACGGCAAACAGTACCAGGCCAGCCACGTCATGAATTTGCAGGCGCTTCATGATTTGCGAGCGGTGGGTTTCCACGGTCTTGATCGACAGGCCAAGGCCAGTGGCAATTTCCCGGGTCGACTTGCCGCGCACGATCAGGCGCAGGATCTCCAGCTGGCGCGCCGTGAGGTTATGCCGGTCGCTGCCGCCCTGTGCGCCCGGCCTGTTGCGCTGCAGCGCCTGGTTGATGACGGTGTGGGCGATGGCCGGGCTCAGGTAGCGCTCGCCGTGGCGTACTGCCTCCAGGGCCTGCTCCAGCTCGGTGGCACTGGTGTCCTTGAGCAGGTAACCGTGGGCACCGCTTTCCAGGGCACGCATGATCAGGTCCGGATCGGTGTGCATCGACAGGATCAGCACCTTGCAGTTGCTGCCGCAGGCCCGCAATTGGGTCAGGGCGTCCAGGCCACTGGTCGAGCGCATGGAAATGTCCAGCAGGACAATGTCCGGCGCCAGTGCGCGCACCTGCTCAAGCAACTGGCTGCCATCCTCGGCCTCACCGACCACGCTGTAGCCGGGAATGTCGCAAACCAGCGCGCGTACGCCGGCGCGGATCAGCGAGTGGTCGTCGACCAGCAGCAATCTACAGGTCATGGGCAACAGTACTCCTGGCGCGTTGCTGGGTGCGCGGTGGCCACGGGAACATCGCTTCTATCCGTGTACCCTGGCCAGGCTGGCTGGTGATCTGCAGGCTGCCCTGCAAGGCCGTTACCCGCTCCTGCATGCCGGCCAGGCCGCGCTGGCCGGCCTCGGCCGGATGCCGGGCGGGAACGAAGCCGCGGCCATCGTCGTGAATCGACAACGCCAGCCCGGCAGGGGTGCGTTGCAGGCGCACAACCAGGTTGTGTGCCTGGGCATGGCGCAGCATGTTGGTGACTGCTTCCTGGGTGATGCGGAACACTGCCATGGCCACTGCATCGTCAATGCCGCCCAGACGTTGGTTGCACGCCAGGCTCCAGTGTACGCTGCTGCTGCCCAGCGTGCGGACCAAGTGCGCGCGCAAGCTGGCTTCCAACCCAAGACTCGCCAATTGCCTGGGGTTGAGCAGGCTCGACACGTTGCGTACCGTGCCCAGGGTGTCATCCAGGGTGCTGTGCAGCGCATCGCAGTGGCCCTGCAACTCGGCCGGCATGCGCCGTTTCAGCCACTGCAGTTGCAGTTTGGCGGCAGTCAGCAATTGGCCAATGTCGTCGTGCAACTCCCGGCTCAGGTGTTGCCGCTCGTCTTCCTGCACCTTCAGCATGCGCTCGGCCAGTTCAGCCGGCCGCAGGCTGATCGACCTGGCCCCCAATCCCAACTGCAGGGTGGCGGCCAGCGTTGCGGCCAACTGCAAAAGCAGCAGGCCAGCCGGGATAGCCAGGTTGGCCAGGTACAGCATCAGGTTGGTAACCAGCGAGGCCACACACAGCCCGACCGTCAGCCAGCGCAGCAGGGCAACGCGGCAGCAGCTACGCATGTAGAATTTCAAGCGTGGGAGCATAAATAGGGAAGCCACTGAAGTATTGCTGATAGAGGCCTTGCACAATGCGGGTCAGAGGCTTTGGCGCAGTACTTCCGCTGTTTGGTCGAGCACCTGATGTGCAAACTTTTTTGTGATTGCAAGTGTTTGTGGGGGCGCATATTACCACTTCGTACGGTGTCGGTCGCGGCTGGGTGACGCTCCGAAACGCCTGTTGGCAGGGCGGTGCCGGGTGGCAAAGTGCCACCCGCGGATCCCGCTGCTCGCACCCGCGCTGCAACTAAGGCGGTAATGATTCAACTTGGCCTTCCTGAAACTTTGCGAACTTTGCAAGTTCGACCAGCGCAGGGCTTGAGTGCATGTAGTTAGTTGCACTTCTGGTCAGGTTAATGCGCGCGGTACGGCCGGCTGCCATGGCTGCCGGAGCGCATGACATCATGCGGGTGATCGCACGTTTTGCCTGCTTCATCGCAAGACGCGCAAGCAGGGGCAAGGGGTTGCTGCACGACCTTGGCCAGCTCGCCCAGCAGCACCAGTTGCTCGCCGATATCCAGGTTCAACCGCCCGGTTCGGCTGTCGAGCAACTCCAGTTGCCAGGCCAGCAGGGTCAGGCACGCCTCGATCGCAGGCAATGCCTCTGGCTGCAGACAGCCGCTGTAGCAGGCCGGGGCCAGCAACTGGTGAAGCGCGGTGGCGTAATGGGCAACTTCGCGCGCGCCCAGGCGGGTGGCCTGCCCGGCGAGGCTGGCCAAGGTGCTGTCCAGGCAGCGGCAGGCGTCTGGATCGTTGTCGATCAATTCCAGATGCTGCAGGCATTCCTGGGCCTGGGTCAGCAGTACCTGGGCATCCAGCAGGAAGCCCTGCAGTGCGTTATCGAACGCTAAGGCAGTGTCCATGATCAGGTCCCCGCGCGTGGGGTAGGCGCAGGTGACGGGCACGCCGCAACGATAGCTAGCAAAAGCCTGACTCCATTCATGCAATGAGAATGGCGTCACATTAATGGCTAAAGGATATCGCGAATATCAGGTTTCACCTGACTGCCCCTAGGGGTTTCCCTGATGCGGGCTGCCGAATTCGAGCGGGGTGCCGGCAGTAAAGCATGATGGTAAAGTGATATCAATTGCCGGGTCGGCATTTTCCCGCAAGGGTCAAGGTGTGCGGGAAGCCGCCGATACAGGGTAGATCAATTCACCTTTTTCGACTCAAGCCTGGGGGCTTTCCAATGGCTGGCATTCTCGACACGGTAGACCAACGCACGCAACTGGTAGGTGAGAACCGCCTGGAAATCCTGATGTTCCGCCTGGCGGGCCGCCAATTGTTCGCGATCAACGTGTTCAAGGTTCAGGAAGTGCTGCAACTGCCCAAGCTCACCCTGATGCCCCAGCGTCATGCGTTCGTCTGCGGTGTGGTCAACCTGCGTGGGCAGACGTTGCCGGTGATCGACCTGTCCCAGGCCATTGGCATGCGCCCGCTGCAACCCACGCCCGACAGCACCATCATCGTCACCGAATACAACCGCTCGGTGCAGGCTTTCCTGGTAGGAGGGGTCGACCGCATCGTCAACATGAACTGGGAGTCGATCATGCCGCCGCCGTCCAGCGCCGGGCGCCAGCATTACCTGACTGCCATCACCAAGGTCGATGAGCAACTGGTCGAGGTCATCGACGTGGAAAAGGTGCTGGCTGAAATCGTGCCTTACAACGCCCGGGTTTCCGGCGACAAACTGGCCGACCCCGTGCTGGCACGGGCGCAAGGCCGCGAGGTGCTGCTGGTGGACGACTCCAGTGTGGCCCTGGCGCAGTTGCGCGACACCTTGTCCCAGTTGGGCATGAAACTGCATGTGGCCAGTGATGGCCTGAAGGCACTGCGCATGCTCAAGGGTTGGGCCGATGCAGGCGAGGACGTGTGTGAAAAGCTGCTGATGGTGTTCACCGACGCCGAAATGCCGGAAATGGACGGCTACCGCCTGACCACCGAGATTCGTGGCGATGCGCGGCTGCGCCAACTCTACGTGGTGCTGCACACATCGCTGTCGGGCAGTTTCAATGAATCCATGGTCAAGAAAGTGGGTTGCGACAACTTCCTTTCCAAGTTCCAGCCCGATCGCCTGGTCGACGTGGTCAAGCAGCGTCTGCTGCTGGATACGGCCACCGCGTGATCGCCACGCCTGCCCGGTATAAGCTTGGCATTTGCCAAGACGCGAGGCGGCAGGGATGTTTCTGAGTGAGTTGTACCGATACCCGGTGAAGTCGTGCCAGGCGCAGAGCCTGCGCGCTTCGCCGGTGGGGCTGCTGGGCCTGCAGGGTGACCGGCGCTGGATGGTGGTCGAGGCAGAAAACGGACGCTTCCTGACCCAACGTGCCTGGCCACGCCTTGGCCAGATCGCGGCGCACGATGACGGCTGCGGCCAGCTGCTGTTGCAGGCGCCTGGGCGCGCCTCGCTGAGGGTGGCAGTGCCACCTGCCGATGAGGGCCTGCGTGGCGTGACGATCTGGCGCGATACCTTGCGCGTGCCAGACGCCGGCGATGGCGCGGCGGCCTGGCTGAGCGAGTGGCTGGGCAAGGCTGTGCGCCTGGTGCATTGCCCGGAGCAGCGTGCCCGTTATTTGCCCAACGGTTATGGCTTCAACAGCGATCGCGCGGCTTTTCCGGATGGTTTCCCCTTGTTGCTGATCGGCCAGGGCTCGCTTCACGAGCTTGACCGCCGTGTGGGGCGGCCCATGGAGATGCTGCGTTTTCGACCGAACCTGGTGGTGCAGGGCGCCGAGCCTTTCGCCGAGGATGGCTGGAAGCGGATCCGCATTGGCACCCTCGAATTCCGGGTGCTCAAACCGAGTGTGAGGTGCATCTTTACCACTATCGACCCCGCCACCGGCGAGCGCAGTGAAGACCGTGAACCGATGGCCACGCTCAGGACCTTCCGCGAAAAGGATGGCGATATCCTGTTCGGGCAGAACCTGGCGGTGGATGGCAGCGGGTGGCTTGAGGTCGGGATGGGCGTGGAAATCCTGGAATAGCTGTGTGCTGGCACCGGCCTGTTCACAGGTGCCCGTGAACAGGCCGGCAAGGGCTCAGCGAACTTTACATGTCATCGAAATACCGCTCATGCCAATCCACCAGCGGCTGCGGTGCATTCAGTTTCTGCCCGTAGATCACTGAATACGACAGCACGTTCTGCACGTATTGGCGGGTTTCGTCGAACGGGATCGACTCCACCCACACATCGAAACTCAGGTGCTTGGCGCCCCTCAGCCACTGTCGCACGCGCCCGGGCCCGGCATTGTAGGCTGCTGAGGCCAGGACCCGGTTGCCGTTGAACTGGCTATGCACCTGGCTCAGGTAGGCGGCGCCCAGCTGGATGTTCTTGTCCGGGTTGAGCACTTGTGCCGGTGAGGCAAGCGGAATGCTGAACTTGCGGGCCGTTTCCTTGGCGGTAGCCGGCATCAGTTGCATCAGGCCGCTGGCGCCTACCGGGGAGCGTGCGTCTTCCATGAACGCGCTTTCCTGGCGGGTAATGGCGAATACCCAGCTCGAATGCAGGCCGCGCACATTGGCTTCGCGCACCAGGGTATCGCGGTGGGCCATCGGGAAGCGGATGTCCAGGTCGTCCCAGTACTGGGCCTGGCTGATGGTGCGGATGGCCGGGAAGTACCAGCGCAATTCATAACCCAGACGCGCCTGGGCCACCATTTCATCGCGGTTGAAGTGCCGGCTGACGTGGTACCACTCGCGGCGGCCTTCGACGATCTGGCCGCGGGCATGGAATTCCAGCGCCCGCTGGATGCCGGGTGTATTGCGTACTTTCTTCACCAGTTGCGGGCTCAGCAACAGGGGTTTGTTGTTCAGTTGGTACGGTGTCTTGGCCCGGTCGGCGGCGAGGAAACCATAGAAGTCACGCTCGCGCGCCACGGTCTTGTACAGCAGTGGGATCTGCGGGTTGTTCGGCTGTGCCAGCTCCAGGCTGCGCGCTTGCCAGTACTTCCAGCGGCTGCTGCTGGCCAGGTCCTGAGGCAGGCGCCGGGTCAGCTCGTAGGCGTCTTCCCAGCGGCCCAGGCGCAGCAGCAGGCGCAGGCGCCATTCACTGACGGTGTTGTCGCGCAGCTCAGGGTCGTAGCGGGTCATCAGGTCGAGCGCACGCGGGTCGTAGCGGCGGGCCAGGGTCAGGCCTATTTCGCGGGCGATGGCCACCTTTTCGTCGCGGGAGAAATGCATGCGCTGGGCGTAGTCGTCCAGCAGCGCCATGGCCCGCTCCGGGTCCTGGCGCGCCAGGCGGCGCAGGCCCAGGCTGACCACATCGGCCATCGCCTCGTTGGCCGGGGCAAAGCGCGATGGCTGGTTGAGCAGCTCAGGCTTCTGTGCCACGTCGACCAGCAGCCGGCCTTGCGGGCCGAGGGTGGTCAGGCCATTGATCAGGCTGTTGGCCAGGCTGTAATTGCGCGCCTGGGCCGCCAGCTTGATGCGCTGCCAGCGCTTACTCTCGGTCAGTTGGCCTTCAGCGGCCCACATGCCGAACAGTGTGTCGCACGCGGCAGGTTGCGACTTGCCCACGTTCCACAGCTTTTCGGCGGTGGCGTTGCCTTCGGCACGCAGGCCATGGCTGAGCTGGTACTGGCCGTTGAGGCAATCGAGCTCGGTGAAATTGAGCTTGGGGTCGTAGTACTTGACGAAGGTGTCCCACTCCCCGCGTTCGGCCAGCCAGCGCAACCAGCGCAGTTTCATCCAGTTGGCCTGGGGCAGGTCGCCATGCTTGGCGAGGAACGCCTCGATTTCCTGGTTGCTGGCGCTTTTCAGGCGGGCAGTGAGCTCGTCGTAGGCCAGGTACGGGGTCAGCGGGTAGTCACTCAGAGCCTGGGCATAGCGTAGGTAAGGGCCTTTGTCGCCCTTGGCCAGCGCGCGCTTGGCTTCGTCGTAGTACTGGCGCTGCAGGGTGAGGTCGGTGGCCTGTGCCGCGCTGGTGGCAGCGGTCAGCAGCAGGCAGGAAGCAATTTGTAACAGGCGGCTGCGCATGATACGTCCGGGCAGTTGAACCATGGGAAAGTGACGGCGGAGCCAGCACTGTTGGAAGCTATTGGCTTAGCTTAGCCGTTTGCCGGCAGCGGGTGAAAGCACTGTGCTTGTATCGGCATATTAACGTCGACCGGATGTCGCCACGGGTGCATCGATTGGCCTGGCAGCTGCCGTCGGGGGCCCAACTCAGGTAGAATGCGCGCCCGATTTATGGAGACCAACATGACCCTGCTCAAATTCAGCGATGTGTCCCTCGCATTCGGCGCCATGCCGCTGCTGGACAAAGTGTCCTGGCAGATCGCTCGTGGCGAGCGGGTGTGCATCATCGGCCGCAACGGCACCGGCAAGTCGAGCATGCTGCGCCTGGTCAAGGGCGAGCAGAAGGGCGACGACGGGGAAATCTGGCGTGCGCCGGGCCTGAAGATCGGCGAACTGCCGCAGGAACTGCCGGTGGCCGATGAGCGCACGGTGTTCGACGTGGTCGCGGCCGGCCTCGACGGCGTGGGTGAACTGCTGGCGCAGTTCCACCACCTGAGCATGAACATCCAGGGCGACGATGACCTGGAAAAGCTCATGCATGTTCAGCACGAACTGGAAGCCCGCGACGGCTGGCGCCTGCAGCAGGTGGTGGAAAGCACCCTCAGCCGCCTGCAACTGCCTGCCGACAAGACCCTGGCCGAGCTGTCCGGTGGCTGGCGCCGCCGCGTGCTGCTGGCCCAGGCGCTGGTGTCGGAGCCCGACCTGCTGCTGCTCGACGAGCCGACCAACCACCTGGACATTGGCGCCATTGCTTGGCTCGAAGAGGCCCTGCGCGGCTTCAACGGCGCGGTGCTGTTCATTACCCACGACCGGTCGTTCCTGCAGAACCTGGCCACCCGCATCCTTGAACTGGACCGTGGCGGCCTGATCGACTGGAACGGCGACTACGCCAGCTTCCTGGTGCACAAGGAGGCCGCACTGGCCGCCGAAGAAACCGCCAACGCGCTGTTCGACAAGCGCCTGGCCCAGGAAGAAGTGTGGATTCGCCAGGGCATCAAGGCCCGCCGTACCCGCAACGAAGGTCGCGTGCGTGCCTTGAAGGCCCTGCGGGTAGAGCGTGGCGAGCGCCGCGAACGCCAGGGCAAGGCCAATATCCAGATCGAGGCGGCGGAAAAGTCCGGCAAGCAGGTCATGGTGCTGGAAAACGTGAGTTTCCATCATCCCGAAGGGCCGATGCTGGTCAAGGACTTCTCCATGGTCCTGCAGCGCGAAGACCGTATCGGCCTGCTGGGTGCCAACGGTACCGGCAAGACCACCTTGCTGAAGTTGATGCTCGGTGACCTGGAGCCCACTTCAGGCAAGGTCGAGCGCGGCACCAAGCTGGAAGTGGCCTATTTCGACCAGATGCGCCACCAGCTCGAGCTGGAAAAGACGGTGATCGACAACCTCGCCGAAGGCCGTGACTTCATCGAGATCGATGGGCAGAACCGCCATGTGCTCAGTTACCTGGGCGACTTCCTGTTCAGCCCCCAGCGTGCGCGCACGCCGGTCAAGGCGCTGTCGGGGGGTGAGCGTGCCCGCCTGCTGCTGGCCAAGCTGTTCAGCAAGCCGGCCAACCTGCTGGTGCTCGACGAACCGACCAACGACCTGGACGTGGAAACCCTCGAACTGCTCGAAGAGGTGCTGGCCAACTACAAGGGCACCGTGCTGATCGTCAGCCACGACCGGGCCTTCCTCGACAACGTCGTCACCAGCACCCTGGTGTTCGAAGGCGAGGGCAAGGTGCGCGAGTATGTAGGGGGTTATGAGGACTGGATTCGCCAGGGCGGCTCGCCGAAGCTGCTGGGCGTGACCGAGAGCAAGGGCGGCAAGTCGGCCCTCAACAGCGCGGTGGTGGAGAAGGTCGAGGCCAAGCCTGCGCCTGTTGCTGCGCCGGTGGTGGAAGAGGCATCGAAGAAAAAGCTCAGCTACAAGCTGCAGCGTGAGCTGGAGATGCTGCCGGGGCAGATCGACGCGCTGGAGCAGCGCATGGCTGAAGCCCAGGAAGAAGTGAATGCGGTGGGCTTCTATCAGCGGCCGATTGCGGAGACTTCGGCGGTGCTGGCCAGGATCGAGAAGCTGCAGGGTGAGCTGGATGTACTGGTAGAGCGCTGGGCTGAGCTGGAAGGCTGATAGTTGTTAGCCTGGTCCGGCCCTATCGCCGGCAAGCCAGCTCCCACAGGGACACCATAAGGCTTGAAATCCATGGTGCCTCTGTGGGGGCTGGCTTGCCGGCGATAGGGCCGGACCAGGTCGGCTCAGTCTTTCTTCTGCAAGCGTACCGCCAGCACGTCACATGGCGCACCGTGCAGCACGTCATTGGCCGTGGAACCCAACAGCAACGCCAGGCCGTGGCGGCCATGGCTGCCGACCACGATCAGGTCGCAGTGTTGTTCCTTGGCAAGCTGGTGAATTTCCTGGCGAGGTTGGCCGTAGGTCAGGTGCGAGTCGCCTCGATTAATGTCCGGGTACTTGTTGAACAACCGGTCCATGCGCTCTTTGGCCTGGTCGAACTGCTGTTGTTGCAGTTGCGACAGGTCCATCGGCACATCGCCGCCAAACGCCATGGCCATTGGCTCGACGATATGCACCAGCGATACCTTGGCGTTCGATGGGGCAGCCAAGGCCATGGCGCGCTTGATTACCGGGTCGCATTCTTCGGTCAGGTCGACCGCGACCAACAAATGTTCGTAGGGCATGAGCAGTACTCCTGACAATCGCGATAAAGGAAGTATGGTCGCTTTCGGGCGGGTCTTCCGTGAAAAGTGGCTAACCAGCTCATTTGCAACGCTTTATGGAATCTACTGATATGACGGTATTGCTGGTGGTGTCAATCCTTGCGCTGATTCTCAGCCCGTTTTCCTGGTTGCGCAGTTCGCGCAAGCAGAGCGAGCAGATGAAGCTGCGCCTGGAGGCCCGACGTATGGGGTTGGCCATGCAGCTGGCGCCACAGCAGTGGCCGCACTGGCTGGAGAAGGAGCCGCCAAGTCCTTGCCCGCAGTACCACCGGGCGCGCCGCCGTGGGCAACAGAACAGCTTCAGCTACTGGCAGGTCAGCCCGGGGGTGTGGTGGAACCAGTACCGCGAACCCTGCGAAGACCCGCGTTTCGTGGAGGCGCTGGCGCGCTTGCCGGCGAGCGTTTACAAGGTAGAGGCCGATGCCCGGATGATCGCGTTGTATTGGACTGAACGGGGCGATATGGCTGTATTGCAGGATGTTGCCTACGTCCTCGAAACCCTCGCCTGAGTTCAGCTAAACACGATCCCTTTAGGAGCAACTCTCTTTCTCAAAATTTGAAAAGCCTGCGCGATTCACCTGTGGGAGCGGGCAAGCCCGCGAAGCAGGCGACGCGGTGTCTGGCACCGGCTGCGCCGGTGTTCGCGGGCAAGCCCGCTCCCACAAGTGGAACGGTGAATGACCAGGTCTAATCCCCTCTCAAGACACAATGCCGCTCCTACAACGACAAAGCGGCGGCTTGGCATACCCCTGAAGGGGTGGGGTGCCAAGTCGCCGCTTTGCGTTCTGCTTTCGCAGAAAAGGCCAGGCAGGCCGGGTATTCATTCACGCAAGTGGCAGTGTAGCCATACCCGCTCGGCGCGCAAGCGAAAATGTGCAGCGCCTGTGCAATCGCGGGGGTCGATCGCTGGCATGAATGACCGGTGATCACTGTCATCATGATTTGCTGCGCGCACGGTACAAAATGACCACAAAGTCGCGTTTTCTTCGTGCTCGTGAGCATTTGACAACGCAGATCTTTTCGGAGAATGTGTGCACACCCAAATCAAACGGGCGTATGAATTGAGCGTTTGTATGTCACCACGCCAAGCCATACTTCCGACTAGCGCGCTGACGGGTGTGCCTGGGCGGGGCAGCTAGGCCTGCTTCCGCTGCAGCGATCGGCGTGTACAGTTCAGCTTCCATATCGTGGAGATCAGTTGATGATTTACGAAGGTAAAGCCATCACGGTTAAGGCTCTTGAAAGTGGCATCGTCGAGCTCAAGTTCGACCTCAAGGGTGAGTCCGTCAACAAGTTCAACCGCCTGACCCTGAACGAGCTGCGCGAGGCCGTAGGCGCCATCCAGGCCGACGCCTCGGTCAAGGGCGTCATCGTCAGCAGTGGCAAGGACGTGTTCATCGTCGGCGCCGACATCACCGAGTTCGTCGACAACTTCAAGCTGCCCGAGGCCGAACTGGTCGCCGGCAACCTGGAAGCCAACCGCATCTTCAACGCCTTCGAAGACCTCGAAGTGCCGACCGTCGCGGCCATCAATGGCATCGCCCTGGGTGGCGGCCTGGAAATGTGCCTTGCCGCCGATTACCGTGTCATGTCCAGCAGCGCCAAGATCGGCCTGCCGGAAGTCAAGCTGGGCATCTACCCGGGCTTTGGCGGCACCGTGCGCCTGCCGCGCCTGATCGGTTCGGACAACGCCATCGAGTGGATCGCTGCCGGCAAGGAAAACCGCGCCGAAGACGCCCTCAAAGTCGGCGCCGTCGATGCCGTAGTTGCGCCCGAGCTGCTGCAGGCTGGCGCCATCGACCTGATCAAGCGCGCCATCAGCGGCGAGCTCGACTACAAGGCCAAACGCCAACCCAAGCTGGAAAAACTCAAGCTCAATGCCATCGAACAGATGATGGCGTTCGAAACTGCCAAGGGCTTCGTTGCCGGGCAGGCCGGGCCGAACTACCCGGCCCCGGTCGAAGCCATCAAGAGCATCCAGAAGGCCGCCAACTTCGGCCGCGACAAGGCGCTGGAAGTCGAAGCGGCCGGGTTTGCCAAACTGGCCAAGACCTCGGTTGCCGAGAGCCTGATCGGCCTGTTCCTGAACGACCAGGAGCTCAAGCGCAAGGCCAAGGCGCACGACGAAATCGCCCACGACGTGAAGCAGGCTGCCGTGCTTGGCGCCGGTATCATGGGTGGCGGCATCGCCTACCAGTCCGCGGTCAAGGGCACCCCGATCCTGATGAAGGACATCCGCGAGGAAGCCATCCAGCTGGGCTTGAACGAGGCCTCCAAGCTGCTTGGCAACCGCGTCGAAAAGGGCCGCCTGACCCCGGCCAAGATGGCCGAGGCGCTCAATGCCATTCGCCCGACCCTGTCCTATGGCGACTTTGCCAATGTCGACATCGTGGTCGAGGCCGTGGTCGAGAACCCGAAAGTCAAACAGGCGGTGCTGGCGGAAGTGGAAGGGCAGGTCAAGGACGATGCGATCCTGGCCTCCAACACTTCGACGATCTCCATCAACCTGTTGGCCAAGGCGCTCAAGCGCCCGGAAAACTTCGTCGGCATGCACTTCTTCAACCCGGTGCACATGATGCCGCTGGTGGAAGTGATCCGTGGCGAGAAGTCCAGTGAAGTGGCTGTGGCCACCACCGTGGCCTATGCCAAGAAAATGGGCAAGAACCCGATCGTGGTCAACGACTGCCCGGGCTTCCTGGTCAACCGCGTGCTGTTCCCGTACTTCGGCGGCTTTGCCAAGCTGGTCAGCGCCGGTGTCGACTTCGTGCGCATCGACAAGGTCATGGAAAAGTTCGGCTGGCCAATGGGCCCGGCCTACCTGATGGACGTGGTAGGCATCGACACCGGCCACCACGGCCGTGACGTGATGGCCGAAGGTTTCCCTGACCGCATGAAGGACGAGCGCCGCTCGGCGGTGGATGCCCTGTACGAGGCCAACCGCCTGGGGCAGAAGAATGGCAAGGGTTTCTACGCCTACGAAACCGACAAGCGTGGCAAGCCGAAGAAAGTGTTCGACGCTACCGTGCTCGACGTGCTCAAGCCGATCGTGTTCGAGCAGCGTGAAGTCACCGATGAAGACATCGTCAACTGGATGATGGTGCCGCTGTGCCTGGAGACCGTGCGCTGCCTGGAAGACGGCATCGTCGAGACCGCTGCCGAAGCCGACATGGGGCTGGTCTACGGCATTGGTTTCCCTCCCTTCCGCGGTGGTGCGCTGCGCTACATCGACTCGATCGGTGTCGCCGAATTCGTTGCCCTGGCCGATCGCTATGCCGACCTGGGGCCGCTGTACCACCCGACCGCCAAGCTGCGCGAAATGGCCAAGAATGGCCAGCGCTTCTTCAACTGAGCGGTCAACGAGCTAGAGCGAGAGATTTGATATGAGCCTGAATCCAAGAGACGTGGTGATTGTCGACTTCGGTCGCACGCCGATGGGCCGCTCCAAGGGTGGCATGCACCGCAACACCCGCGCCGAAGACATGTCGGCGCACCTGATCAGCAAGCTGCTGGAGCGCAACGGCAAGGTCGACCCCAAAGAGGTCGAGGACGTGATCTGGGGCTGCGTCAACCAGACCCTGGAGCAGGGCTGGAACATCGCCCGCATGGCTTCGCTGATGACGCAGATCCCGCACACCTCCGCTGCGCAAACCGTCAGCCGCCTGTGCGGCTCGTCGATGAGCGCGCTGCACACCGCCGCCCAGGCCATCATGACCGGCAACGGCGATGTGTTCGTGGTCGGCGGCGTGGAGCACATGGGCCATGTCAGCATGATGCACGGCGTGGACCCTAACCCGCACCTGTCCTTGCATGCCGCCAAGGCTTCCGGGATGATGGGCCTCACTGCAGAAATGCTCGGCAAGATGCATGGCATCACCCGTGAGCAGCAGGACCTGTTTGGCTTGCGTTCGCACCAGTTGGCCCACAAGGCTACGGTCGAAGGCAAGTTCAAGGATGAAATCATCCCGATGCAGGGCTACGACGAGAACGGCTTCCTGAAGGTATTCGATTTCGACGAAACCATTCGCCCGGAAACCACCCTCGAAGGCCTCGCGTCGCTCAAGCCGGCATTCAACCCCAAAGGGGGCACGGTTACGGCCGGTACTTCGTCGCAGATCACCGACGGCGCGTCGTGCATGATCGTCATGTCTGGCCAGCGCGCCATGGACCTGGGTATACAGCCGTTGGCGGTAATCCGCTCGATGGCGGTGGCAGGTGTGGACCCGGCGATCATGGGCTACGGCCCGGTGCCATCGACCCAGAAAGCCCTCAAGCGTGCCGGGCTGACCATGGCAGACATCGACTTCATCGAGCTCAACGAAGCCTTCGCTGCACAGGCCTTGCCAGTGCTGAAGGATTTGAAAGTGCTCGACAAGATGGATGAGAAGGTTAACCTGCACGGCGGCGCCATCGCTTTGGGGCACCCGTTCGGTTGCTCTGGGGCACGTATTTCCGGCACCCTGCTCAATGTCATGAAGCAAAATGGCGGTACCCTCGGGGTGGCGACCATGTGCGTCGGCCTCGGCCAAGGTATCACCACTGTCTTCGAACGCGTCTGATCGCGCCGCTGGACAGCAACCGGGGCCTTGTGCCCCGGTTTTGTTTTTTCAGGTTTTATTCAGGAGGGTGTGCAACATGCAGATACAGCCAGGCGTCTACCGGCATTACAAAGGGCCTGAGTACCGTGTCTTCAGCGTTGCGCGGCACTCCGAGAGCGAAGAGTGGATGGTTTTCTACCAGTGCCTGTATGGTGACTACAGCTTCTGGGTAAGGCCACTTTCGATGTTCCAGGAGTCCGTCGAGGTTGACGGCGAGCAGGTGCCACGCTTTGCTTTGGTCAAGGCCGAAGAGGGGCTGCCCGGGTTGCTGGGCAAGTCGCACGCATGATCGTTCGAACTTGACCTCACACTTTTGCCACTATATATAGCGGTGCCGCGTGTCGGCACCTGACGCGTTTTTCATCTTCAGATTCAGGAATACTCCGATCCATGGGCAAATCGCTGGTCATTGTGGAATCCCCGGCCAAGGCCAAGACCATCAACAAGTACCTGGGCAACCAGTACGTGGTGAAGTCGAGTATCGGCCATATCCGAGACCTCCCCACCAGCGGTTCGGCCAGCGCAAGCAAAGAGCCGGCCGCCAAGCGTGGTAAGGCTGCGGGTGAGGCCCCGGCGCTTTCACCCAAGGAAAAGGCCCGTCGCCAGCTGGTGTCGCGCATGGGTGTCGACCCCGACCACGGCTGGAAAGCCAAGTACGAGATCCTGCCTGGCAAGGAAAAGGTGATCGAAGAGCTGCGCCGCCTGGCCAAGGATGCCGACACCATCTATCTCGCAACCGACTTGGACCGCGAAGGGGAAGCCATTGCCTGGCACCTGCGCGAGGCCATCGGTGGTGACGACGCCCGCTACAAGCGCGTGGTGTTCAACGAAATTACCAAGAAGGCGATTCAGGAAGCCTTCTCGCAACCGGGCGAGCTGGACATCGACCGGGTCAACGCGCAGCAGGCTCGGCGTTTCCTTGACCGTGTGGTGGGCTACATGGTGTCGCCGCTGTTGTGGGCCAAGATTGCCCGTGGCTTGTCTGCCGGTCGCGTGCAGTCGGTAGCGGTCAAGCTGGTGGTAGAGCGCGAGCGTGAAATTCGCGCGTTCATCCCGGAAGAATACTGGGAAATCCACGCCGACCTCGGCACCGCGAAAAACGCCAAGGTGCGTTTCGAAGTGGCGCGCGAAAATGGCGAGGCGTTCAAGCCGCTGAACGAAGCCCAGGCCATGGCCGCGCTGGAGAAGCTCAAGGCTTCCAGCTACAGCGTGGTCAAGCGCGAAGACCGCCCGACCAGCAGCAAGCCGTCGGCGCCGTTCATTACCTCCACCCTGCAGCAGGCCGCCAGCAACCGCCTGGGCTTTGGTGTGAAGAAGACCATGATGATGGCCCAGCGCTTGTACGAAGCTGGCTACATCACGTACATGCGTACCGACTCGACCAACCTGTCGGCCGATGCCCTGGACATGGCCCGCAGCTACATCGAGCGTGAGTTCGGCAAGCAGTACCTGCCGGATGCACCGCTGGTCTACGGCAGCAAAGAAGGCGCCCAGGAAGCGCACGAAGCGATTCGCCCGTCGGACGTGAATACACACCCGACCAAGCTCAGTGGCATGGAGCGCGACGCCGAGCGCCTGTACGAGCTGATCTGGCGCCAGTTCCTGGCTTGCCAGATGCCGCCGGCGCAGTACCTGTCTACCAGTGTCACCGTGGCTGCCGGCGATTTCGAGCTGCGCGCCAAGGGCCGTATCCTGAAGTTCGACGGTTATACCCGTGTGCTGCCACAGCAGAGCAAACCGGGTGAAGACGACGTACTGCCGGAAATGGTCCAGGGCGAAGCGCTGAAGTTGCTGCAGATCGACCCGAGCCAGCACTTCACCAAGCCGCCGGCACGCTTCACCGAAGCCAGCCTGGTAAAGGAAATGGAAAAGCGCGGCATCGGTCGCCCGTCGACCTACGCGGCGATCATTTCCACCATCCAGGATCGTGGTTATGTGACCCTGCACAACCGCCGCTTCTACTCCGAGAAAATGGGCGACATCGTCACCGAGCGCCTGTCGGAAAGCTTCTCCAACCTGATGGACTACGGCTTTACCGCCGACATGGAAGAGAACCTCGACGACGTGGCCCAGGGCGAGCGTGACTGGAAGAACGTGCTCGACGAGTTCTATGGCGACTTCAGCAAGAAGCTGCAGACGGCCGAGTCGAGCGAAGACGGCATGCGCGCCAACCAGCCGACCATGACCAACATTCCGTGCAAGGAATGTGGCCGGCCAATGATGATTCGTACCGCTTCCACTGGGGTATTCCTTGGCTGCTCTGGCTACAGCCTGCCGCCGAAAGAACGCTGCAAGGCGACCGTCAACCTGGTGCCCGGCGATGAGATCGCTGCGGACGACGAGGGCGAGTCCGAGTCGCGGGTGCTGTTGGGCAAGCACCGTTGCCCGATCTGTGCCACGGCGATGGATGCCTACTTGCTGGATGAGAAGCACAAGCTGCACATCTGCGGTAACAACCCGGACTGCGCTGGCTACGAAATCGAAGAAGGCAACTACCGCATCAAGGGTTACGAAGGGCCAAGCCTGGAATGCGACAAGTGCGGTAGCGAGATGCAACTGAAGACCGGCCGGTTCGGCAAGTTCTTCGGCTGCACCAACCCGGCTTGCAAGAACACCCGCAAACTGCTGAAAAGCGGTGAGGCAGCGCCACCGAAGATGGACAAGGTGGACATGCCTGAGCTCAAGTGCGAGAAGGTGGACGACACCTACGTACTGCGCGATGGCGCCTCGGGGTTGTTCCTGGCGGCCAGCCAGTTCCCCAAGAACCGCGAAACCCGGGCACCACTGGTCATGGAAATCGTGCCGCACAAGCACGAGATCGACCCGAAGTACCACTTCCTGTGCGATGCGCCGCAGAAGGACCCGGACGGCCGCCCTGCGGTGATCCGCTACAGCCGCAAGACCAAGGAGCAGTACGTGCAGTCCGAGGTCGATGGCAAGCCTACCGGCTGGAAGGCGTTCTACGACGGTGGCGCGTGGAAGGTAGAAGACAAGCGCTGAGCCTTCAGTGCTGTAATTGGGGCCGCTTAGCGGCCCCAATCATTTATGATGCAGAAACTTGCCTTGCAGCCTGAAGGGAGGGCACAGAAATGGCCCAGGAAACCTACACCCGCACCAACCAGAAACTGTTCTTTGCCGGCCTCGCCCTCGAGGCCATGGCCAAGGCCGAGCAAAGCCAGGCCATGAATGCCCAGGGCTTGGTACAGGCCGAGCGCGAGTCGGCGCTGTTTCACCTGTACGGCGCGCTACTGGGCATGTGCCATGAAATTGGTGCTTTCTACCGCCTGCCGGTGGTGGCAACTGTGGAGCAGGCACTGGCCGACGACAGCCTGAACGGTATTGCCATCCCCGAGGTGGCCGAGCTGCTGGAGCTGGCGCGCCAGCGTGAAACCTGGCTGGCGCAAATGCTCAGTGGTTATGCCGATTTGTTCCGACCACCTGTCGCCAGGAAAGCGCCAAAAACCGATGTTACTCAGCCGCTGATCCAAGCCGTGAACCTTGACGAGCCCGAGCAGCCAGCATTGTCCCGCGCCGAGCTGGAAAGCTGGCGCAATAACCTCAAAGGCCTGGTCAGGCGTTTTCGCGACGCGTTGAGTGAGTGCTGATCGCGGCAACGGCTGATACAATACTGGCCTTTCGCGGAGAACTGCCATTTATGTCTACGTCTTTTCTGGAAATTGTCGAGTTGCCTGATGGCCGCATCGAACTGCGTCGCGCCGAGGATGAAGGCTCACTGGTAACCTTGGATTTCTCGGAAGACGCCAAGGTATTTCTGCAGGGTCAGCATGTTGAAGTGGCCAAGGCCATGCTCAGCGTGGGTGTGCAGATGGCCGGTCGCCTGATGGAAGGTGAGGCTGAGCGTGATGAAGGGCCGCGGGTGCTGCACTGAACCCTGAGGGTGCAGCAGGTGGCTGGCGTTTTGAAGTAACAGGCAAAGCCTGAACATCAGCCGAGGCGGATGTTCAGGCTTTGTGCATTTCCGGTAGTGGCTGCCCGTAGCAGTTGCTGGCGGGCAGTGGCATTCACGCTACCCAGCCAGCTGACCACTGTGTGGCTAAGGCCCAGGCGCAGGGCTTCGCAGGCCAGCTGCAATGGGCTCTGATTGCTACGGGGTTGCAGCAGCAGGATCCGTTCACGGTTGAGGCCTGCGTCGCGCAGCCAGGCCTGGGTCAGGCTCGACGGCGGCGCGATCAGGGTCAGCCAGCGGGTCTCGTCTTCTTCGCTCAGCTCACGCAGTACGGGTGCCAGCAGGTTTTGGCAGTGCCCTTGGGCGCCACGCAGCGACAGTTCGCTGAAAAGCTCGGGGTCGCTGTGCTTGCGTGCCAGTTCGCTGGCCTTTAAGCCAGGAAGTACGGGTTGGGCAAGGAATGCTTCGAACAACGGCAACTGGGCTTGCTCGGGTACGTGAATGAACTGCTGCATGACGCCTCCTGGATCAGCGGCGAATGACGCCGACGCTCAAGCCCTCGATCACCAGTTCCTGTTCTTTCAGGTCGACTTCGATGGGGGCGAATTCGGGGTTTTCGGCCAGCAGCCAGACTTTGCTGCCTTCGCGCTTGAAGCGCTTGACGGTCACTTCGTCGCCGATGCGGGCCACCACGATCTGGCCGTTGCGTGCTTCACGGCAGGTGTGTACTGCCAGCAGGTCGCCGTCCAGGATACCGACGTCCTTCATGCTCATGCCGTGCACGCGCAGTAAATAGTCGGCCTGGGGGTGGAAGAAGGCGGGGTTGATGTTGCACGATTGCTCGATGTGCTGCTCGGCCAGGATCGGTGCACCGGCAGCCACACGGCCGATGATGGGCAGGCCGCTTTCTTCGGCCTTGGCTTCGAAGCCCGGGATGCGGATGCCGCGGGATGCACCTGGGGTCATTTCGATGGCACCCTTGCGGGCGAGGGCCTTGAGGTGTTCTTCGGCAGCGTTGGGCGATTTGAAGCCCAGTTCCTGAGCGATCTCGGCACGTGTGGGCGGGAAACCGTTGTCTTCCAGGCAACGCTTGATGAACGCGAGAATTTCGGCTTGGCGTGGCGTCAGTTTCAGCATGTTGGGTGCTCTGGCTTTTTGTACAGTGACTGGGATTATATACAGTACTGGATAAGCTTCAAGCCACACGTTGCAAGAAAAGTCGCACGCCCCCTCCCGGAGGCACGACGCGCGCTGTTTTCCAACGGCGACCGCCCGGTCACCGAGCCTTGACAGATGCAGGGCTGAAACGTATGTTTCAAACAACTGTTTGTCTGGCGGAGTAGTCGGAGTAGTCATGGCCCAATCGGAAACCGTTGAACGCATTCTCGATGCTGCCGAGCAGCTGTTCGCGGAAAGGGGGTTCGCTGAAACCTCGCTGCGGCTGATTACCAGCAAGGCCGGGGTCAACCTGGCGGCGGTCAACTATCACTTCGGTTCCAAAAAAGCGCTTATCCAGGCTGTGTTCTCGCGCTTCCTGGGCCCGTTCTGCGCCAGCCTCGAGCGTGAACTGGAACGCCGCCAGGCCAAGCCCGAGCACAAGCCAAGCCTGGAAGAGCTGCTGGAAATGCTGGTGGAGCAGGCATTGGCCGTGCAGCCGCGCAGCAACAACGACCTGTCGATCTTCATGCGGCTGCTGGGCCTTGCCTTCAGCCAGAGCCAAGGGCACTTGCGGCGCTACCTGGAAGACATGTACGGCAAGGTGTTCCGCCGCTACATGCTGTTGGTCAACGAGGCGGCTCCCCGTATTCCGCCGCTGGAGCTGTTCTGGCGCGTGCACTTCATGCTGGGTGCGGCCGCGTTCAGCATGTCCGGCATCAAGGCCCTGCGGGCCATCGCCGAAACCGACTTCGGCATCAACACGTCCATCGAACAGGTCATGCGCCTGATGGTGCCGTTCCTGGCGGCCGGCATGCGGGCCGACAGTGGCGTCACCGACCCGGCCATGGCCACTGCACAACTGCGCCCACGCACCAAGAGCAGCGCCGCCACGGCCAAGGCCTGAAGGCTGGGCGCGGCGGGGCGCTTGGGCTAAGCTAGCGCCGCTTCTGTTCAGTCTTCAATTAAGGAATACCCATGACCGTCAGTCTGCAAGGCTCCCTGATGGTGGACATCGCCGGTAAATGGCTGACCGCCGAAGACCGTCACCTGCTGCGCCAGCCCGAAGTGGCCGGCCTGATCATCTTCGCCCGCAATATCGACAGCCCGCGCCAGGTGCGTGAGCTATGCGCATCCATCCGCGCCATACGCCCCGATCTGATTCTGGCGGTGGACCAGGAGGGCGGCCGTGTGCAACGCCTGCGCCAGGGCTTTGTGCGCCTGCCCGCCATGCGCGCGCTGGCCGACAACGACAACGCTGAATACCTGGCCGAGCAGTGTGGCTGGCTGATGGCGACCGAAGTGCTGGCAGTGGGCCTGGACCTGAGCTTCGCTCCGGTGCTTGACCTTGATCACCAGCGCAGTGCCGTGGTGGGCAGCCGCGCCTTCGAGGGCGACCCGCTGCGTGCGACGCAGTTGGCCGGGGCGTTCATCCGCGGCATGAATGCCGCCGGCATGGCGGCCTGCGGCAAGCACTTCCCGGGGCATGGCTGGGCCGAGGCCGATTCGCACGTGGCCATTCCCACCGATGAGCGCAGCCTTGCGCAACTGCGCCAGGCCGACCTTGTACCGTTCAGCCGCCTGAGCGGGCAATTGGCGGCGGTGATGCCGGCGCATGTCATCTACCCGCAGGTGGACGACCAGCCGGCCGGCTTCTCGCGCCGCTGGCTGCAGGACATTCTGCGTGGCGAACTGGGCTTTGACGGGGTGATCTTCAGTGATGACCTGTCGATGGCCGGTGCCCATGTGGTGGGCGATGCGGCCAGCCGTATCGAGGCGGCATTGTCTGCCGGCTGCGACATGGGCCTGGTTTGCAATGACCGCGCGGCTGCAGAGCTGGCACTGAGCGCAGCGCAGCGCATGCAGGTCAGGCCCTCGCCGCGTATCGCCCGGATGCGCGGGCAGGGCTTTGCACGTACCGACTATCGCCAGCAGCCACGCTGGCTGGCGGCGTTGGGCGCGTTGAAAGAGGCGCAGCTGGTCGACTGACCTGTCGCCGCTGGAGCGGGTTGCTGGTTGCCAGTGAGATCGCCGCCCGCGCGGCGCTCGGCCTCACTGCCAGCCAACCCTCACGGCCGACCCGAGGGCATCAGCGCCCACGCTTGCCTGGCAACGGTGCAAACAGGGCATCGATCTCTTCATCCCCCAGCCGCCACTGCCCAGCCTGGCCGCCATCGAGCAGGCTCGCCGCCAGCGCGGCCTTCTCCTGCTGCAGTGCCTGTATTTTCTCTTCCACCGTGCCGCGGGTAATCAGCTTGAACACGAACACCGGTTTGTCCTGGCCTATACGGTAGGCGCGGTCGGTGGCCTGGTTTTCGCTGGCCGGGTTCCACCAGGGGTCGAAGTGGATCACCGTGTCTGCCGCCGTCAGGTTCAGGCCCACGCCGCCGGCCTTCAGGCTGATCAGGAACACCTCGCTGTCACCCTGCTGGAACTGCTGCACCGGCGTACGCCGGTCGCGGGTATCGCCGGTGAGCAGGCTGTAGCGGATCTGGCGCTTTTGCAGTTCCTGCTCGATCAGTGCAAGCATCGACGTGAACTGCGAAAACAGCAGTACCCGGCGGCCTTCGCTGAGCAGCTCATCGAGCATTTGCAGCAGTGCCCCCAGCTTGCCCTTGTCGGCCTGGTTACCCTTGCTCTCCACGCCTTTTACCAGGCGCAGGTCGCAGCACACCTGGCGCAGCTTGAGCAGCGCGTCGAGGATCACGATCTGGCTGCGCGCGGCACCGTTGCGGGCAATTTCATCGCGGACTTTCTTGTCCATGGCCACGCGTACCGCTTCGTAGGTGTCGCGCTGGGCGTCGCTGAGCTCGACCCAGTGCACCATCTCGGTTTTGGCCGGCAGCTCGGTGGCCACCTGCTCCTTGGTGCGGCGCAACAGGAACGGCCGGACGCGGTTGGCCAGGTGGGCCATGCGCTCGCTGTCACCGTGGCGCTCGATCGGCGTGCGGTAGTCCTGGTTGAAGCGCTTCAGTTCACCCAGCCAGCCGGGCATCAGGAAGTGGAAGATCGACCACAGTTCGCCCAGGTTGTTTTCCATCGGCGTGCCGGTCAGGCACAGACGCTGGGTGGCCTGCAGTTCGCAGGCGGCCAGGGCCGCCTTGCTGGTACTGCTTTTGATGTTCTGTGCCTCGTCCAGCACCAGCACGTGCCACGCGTGCGCACGCAGGTGCTGCAGGTCGCGCGGCAGCAGCGCATAGGTGGTGAGGACCAGGTCGTAGTCGCCCAGCTTGGCAAAATGCTTGCTGCGCCCTGGCCCGTGCAGGGGCAGTACACGCAGGTCGGGGGCGAAGCGTGCGGCTTCGTCCAGCCAGTTGGGTATCAGGCTGGTCGGCATCACGACCAGGGCTGGGCTGACGAGGCGCCCGCTTTCCTTTTCCAGCAGCAGGTGAGCCAAGGCTTGCAGGGTCTTGCCCAAGCCCATGTCGTCGCCCAGAATGCCGCCGGTACCCATTTCGCGCAGGGCCTGCAGCCAGTTCAAGCCTTGCTGCTGGTAGGCGCGCAAGCTGGCCCGCAGCGCGACTGGCGGTGCGACCTGCAGGTCACGCGCGTCACGCAGGCGGCGCCCCAGGTCGCGCACATGCTCGCCACCTTGCCAATGCAGCGGCATGCCTTCGATCTGGTTCAGGCGCGCGGCGTCGGCGCGGTCCAGGCGCAGGGCCGGGCCTACGCTGCCTTCGTGCAGGTACAGCTCGCCCAGGGTGCCCATCACTGCCTTGATGCGGCCATAAGGCAGGGCGACGCGCAAGGGCGAGGCATCCAGGCGGCCGCGGTTCAGGTCGATCAGCAGGTGCTCGTCGTCACTGCGCCGGGCCAGTTCGCTGGGGCGTAACAGCTCTGGGCTGCTGCGCAGCAATTGCAGCACGATCGGCAACAGGCTGTGGCGCTGGCCATCGACCACGATGCCCAGTTCCAGGTCGAACCATTCATGGCCCGGCGCTTCGTCGATGGTCGCGTACCAGTCTTCCACCTCTTGCAGGTCGAAGGCGAAATCGCGGTGGGTATCGATGGCCCAGCCGGCTTCGCGCAGGCGTGGCAGGCCTTCGCGGGCAAAGTGCAGCCAGGCTTCGTCGTCGGGCAGTTGATACATTTCCCCGGCACTGTCGGGCAATGCCTTGCTCTGCCGGGTTGCAGGCCTGAAGCCGAAGTCCCGCAGCACCTTGCGCAGGGCTTGTTCAGCCTGGGGCTGGCGGCGGATGCGCTGGCTGGTGTTGCCTGCAAGGCGGGTCAGCGGCTTGTCGTCGCTACCGCTGGCTTGCAGGCCGTCATAGTCGAATGCCAATGCGGCGCGATGTTGCATCTGCCGTTGCATGCGCCCGGTTTTCGGCATGTAGGCGGTGTACTCGAGGCTGCCGAGGGCCAGCAGGGCCTGTGGTTGTATGTCCTCGATCACTTGCTCTCGCACGGGGGCTGGGGTCGGCACCTTGTGGCTCAGGGCATTGAGCTTGTGGCTCAGGGGGACGACAAGGTGTTCCGGCACATCGGGGGCGATGGTCAGTTGCACGGCCACATGCGGGTCAAGGGTGTGTTCGACCTTGCCCACCTCTTGCGCCTGCACATCGAAGTAGTACAGCGGCAGCAGCGGGATGACGCAGCGCAGCGGTTCCTCACCGCTGTACCACAGCCCGCGGTAGTTGCCATTGTCCTGGCGTACCCAGCGGAACTCGGCTGGGCGCGTCGGGCCTTCGTGCAGCAGGGGCATGTTGACGTCGAACAGCATGCGCCCGGTTTCCAGTGCGCGCTGGAACAGTTCGCCGCCTTCCTGGCCTTTGAGTTGGTAGCCGCGGTCCTGGCCGGCCCCCTGGTTCAATGCCGCAAGCAGGCGCAGGATGCGCGTGTCCTGGTCGGTGACGAAGCGCGGCGGCTCGTAGAGAAAATCGTAAAGCGACTGCACCCGGCTGAAGCGGATGCCGTCCTCGCTGCGTGTGCCTTTGCGCACCAGCAGCGAGCAGCCGGCAGTATCGGTCAGTTGCAGCTGGTAGCAGACCATGCGCCCGCGTTTGTCATCGGCTGCGCCGGTCTGGGCCGGCGGCTGCTCCAGGCCACTGAGCCAGTGCTGCAGTTCGGCCGACAGCGTACCCGGCGGGCTTTGCACAGGCTCGGTACTGATGGTGGGGCCGCTGAGGGTGAACAGTACCGCAGCGCAATGCTTGCAGTTTTGCCGTACCGGGCAGTCGCACTCACCCTCGACGTGGCAGCGGCCGCCTGCAATGTGCAGTTCGATGGTTTGCTGGTAGACATTGTCACCGCTGCCTTCGCACCGGGCGGTGATGATCTGGCGGTAGATACCGTCCAGTTCCACCCGGCCTTCGTCGGCATAGCGTTCTGCGCGCTGCAGGGTGGCCTTGCTGAACGACTGGGTCCAGTTCGGGTATTGGTTCACCAACTCGGCGGCATCTGGCTTCATGCGCTTACTGCTCCATCATCTCCGGGTCCATGGCCGGCATTTTCGGCGTGCCCGGTGGCGTGATCTTCAGCAGCACCGCCAGGTGCCCACCGTCGAGGAAGGTCAGCTGCCCACCTTTGACGTTACTGTTGCTTTGCTTGAACTGCTCGCTTTGCAGCACGCTGCCGTTGCCATCCAGCTGGTTGACCCAGAAGTTGGCATCCACCGCGATAAAGCGCCCTTGGGCAATGCTCAGGTTACCTTCGATAGGGAAATGGCCGAATTGCTCGGCGCCTTCGCCCAGGGCGATACGGCTGGGTTGGTCACCCACCTGCTGCTGCCAGGCCTTGTGCATCAGCACGGTGTAGTCGGCGGTCGCCTCCAGGCGGGTGGCTTCGTCTTCCAGCGCCGGGCGTTGCTCGGCGTCTTTGTGCAGGCGCGCAGCACCGCCGCTCCAGTCTTCCGGTGCGAACGGGCTGGTAAAGGCGGGCACGCTGTTCTGCCGCACCAGAATCATTTCTACCTGATACAGGCCTTCGGCGAAGGCGGCTGGCGCGAACAGCGCCAGCAGCAGGGTCAGGCAACGGATGGCACGCATGAATCTTCCTTAGGCAGGCTGTGGGGTCAGGCGCTCGAACAGCGCCTCCAAGGTGTTGAAGCGTTCGTCCGGGCGCTCCATTGGCACCAGGAAGCGGAACTGGGTCGCGCCTTCGAACTTGTAGCGTTTGGGCTGGCCCTGAATCAATTTGATCAAGGTCAGTGGGTCTACCGGGGTTTCGGCCTCGAACTCGAGCTTGCCGCCATTGGGGCCGGCATCGACTTTCTTGATGCCGAGCTTTTCCGCCTGCAGCTTGAGCGACGTCAGGCGCATGAGGTTCTTGGTGGGTTCCGGTAGCAGGCCGAAGCGGTCGATCATTTCGACCTGCAGGTCCTTGAGGCCCTCTTCGTCGGCCGCCGAGGCAATGCGCTTGTACAGGATCAGCCTGGCATGCACATCGGGCAGGTAGTCTTCGGGGATCAGCGCCGGCAGGCGCAGGTTGATCTCCGGGCCGCCGCCCAGTGGCTGTTCCAGGTTGGGCTGGGTGCCCTTGCGAATGGCCTTGACTGCGCGCTCGAGCATTTCCATGTACAGGGTGAAGCCAACGGCCTGGATCTGCCCACTCTGGCCTTCGCCCAGCAGCTCGCCGGCACCGCGGATTTCCAGGTCGTTGGTCGCCAGCACGAACCCGGCGCCAAGGTCCTGGGTGTTGGCGATCGCTTCCAGGCGCTTTTCGGCGTCGGCGCTGACCTTCTGCCGGGTGGGCGTGAGCAGGTAGGCGTAAGCCTGGTGGTGGCTGCGGCCAACCCGGCCGCGCAGCTGGTGCAGCTGGGCCAGGCCGAACTTGTCGGCGCGTTCGATGACGATGGTGTTGGCGCTGGGCACGTCGATACCGGTTTCGATGATGGTCGAAGCCACCAGCACATTGAAGCGCTTGTGGTAGAAATCGCTCATCACCTGTTCCAGTTCACGCTCGCGCATTTGCCCATGGCCGATGCCGATGCGTGCCTCGGGTACCAGTTCGGCGAGGTCGGCTGCGCATTTCTCGATGGTTTTCACATCGTTGTGCAGGTAGTACACCTGGCCGCCGCGCAGCAGTTCGCGCAGCAGCGCCTCTTTGACGGTGCTCTTGTTCTGCTCCATGACGAAGGTGCGCACTGACAGGCGGCGCGCCGGCGGCGTGGCGATGATGGACAGGTCGCGCATGCCCGCCACCGCCATGTTGAGCGTGCGCGGGATGGGGGTGGCGGTGAGGGTGAGGATGTCGACTTCGCTGCGCAGGGCCTTGAGCTGCTCCTTCTGGCGTACGCCAAAACGGTGCTCTTCGTCGATGATTGCCAGGCCCAGGTCCTTGAAGCGTACGTCGTCCTGCAGCAGCTTGTGGGTGCCGATCAGGATGTCGATCTTGCCCTCGGCCAGGTCTGCGGCGGCGGCGGCGACTTCCTTGGCGGACTTGAAACGGCTCATCACTTCCACGGTCACCGGCCAGTCGGCGAAGCGGTCGCGGAAGCTGTTGTAGTGCTGTTGGGCGAGCAGGGTGGTCGGCACCAATACCGCCACCTGGCGGCCGCTGTGCACGGCAATGAACGCCGCGCGCATAGCCACTTCGGTCTTGCCGAAGCCCACATCGCCACAGACCAGGCGGTCCATCGGCTTGGGCGCAAGCATGTCGGCGCGCACGGCTTCGATGGCGGCCTGCTGGTCGGGGGTTTCCTCGAACGGGAAGCCGGCGCTGAACGTGGCGTAGTCGGCGGACGGGTCGGCGAAGGCGTAGCCTTTGCGCGCGGCACGCCGGGCGTAGATGTCGAGCAGTTCGGCGGCCACGTCGCGGACTTGTTCGGCAGCCTTGCGCTTGGCCTTTTGCCAGGCTTCCGAACCCAACCGGTGCAGTGGTGCCAGGGCGTCGTCGCTGCCGGTGTAGCGGGCGATCAGGTGCAGGTTGGCGACCGGCACATAAAGCTTGGCGTTTTCGGCATATTCCAGGGTCAGGAATTCTGCAGCCTGGCCGTCGATTTCCAGCGTGGCCAGGCCCAGGTAGCGGCCTACGCCGTGGTCAATGTGCACCACCGGTGCGCCTTCGCGCAGTTCGGTAAGGTTCTTGATTACCGCGTCATTGGCAGTTTCGCCACGTTTGTCACGGCGCCGGCGCTGCATGACGCGCTGGCCGAACAACGGGCTTTCGGCGACCAGGGCAATGGCCGGGTCGTCCAGCAGCAGGCCTTCGTCCAGTGGGGCGATGGTGATGGCCAGGCGCTCGGCACCGGTGATGAAATCGTGCCAGCCATCAACGGTGTGCGGGCGCAGCTTCAGCCGTTCGAGCAGCTCCAGCAATACCTCGCGTCGGCCCGCCGATTCAGCGGTGAACAGCACGCGGCCGGGGAACTGGTCGAGGAAGCTGGCCAGCTCGGCCAGTGGCTGGTTGGCCTTGGCCTCGATCGCCAGGTTGGGCAGGGCGCGCGCCGGGAAGCGCTCGCGCCCTGCGCCGGCTTCCAGGTCGTCGCTGCTGACAACCACCCGCGGCCACTGCTTGAGCCGGGCGAAGCAGTCTTCGACCGGCAGGAACAGCTCGGCCGGTGGCAGCAGTGGCCGGCTGAGATCGCCACGGCGGTCTTCATAACGCCCGCGCACGTCGTTCCAGAAGTGTTCGGCGGCCTGTTCCACCCCCGGCAGCGAAAACACCTGGGTGTCCGCCGGCAGGTAGTCGAACAGGGTGGAGGTTTCTTCGAAGAACAAGGGCAGGTAGTACTCGATACCGGCGGGGATGATACCGCTGGCCAGGTCCTGGAAGATCGCGCTGCGGCGGAAGTCGACGTCGAAGCGTTCGCGAAAGCGTGCCTTGAAGCGGGTCACTTCGTCCTTTTGCATGGGGAATTCGCGCGCAGGCAGCAGGCGCACGGAATCCACCTTGTCTATCGAGCGCTGGGTCTCGGGGTCGAAGGTGCGCAGGGTCTCGATCTCGTCATCGAACAGGTCGATGCGGTAGGGCAGCTTGCTGCCCATGGGGAACAGGTCGATCAGTGCACCGCGCACGGCGAACTCGCCATGCTCATAGACCGTGTCGACGCAGCGGTAGCCGGTGGCTTCCAGCCGCGTGCGCATCTGCTCCACGTCGAGGGTCTGGCCCACGTCCAGCACCAGGCTGCTGCCCAGCAGAAAACGCGTGGGTGCCAGGCGGTGCAGGGCGGTGGTCACCGGCACCACGAGGATGCCGTGGCTCAGCTCAGGCAAGCGGTAAAGGCTGGCGATGCGCTGGGAGATGATGTCCTGGTGCGGCGAGAACAGGTCGTAGGGCAGGGTTTCCCAATCGGGAAACGGCAGCACCGGCAGGTCGGGTGCGAAGAAACGCAGCTCCTGTTCCAGGCGGTCGGCGGCCTGGCTGTCGGCCGTCAATAACAGGGTGAAGCGGCCAGCGCTGCTGGCGGCCTCGGCGATGGCAAGGCTGAGGGCGGCACCGGGCAGGTTGCCCCAGGTTTGTTTGCCGGCCGTGGCCGACATTTGCGGTAGGCGCAGAACTGACACGGGAGATTGCACTCCAAGCGTTGCGGCAAAGAGACCGATTGTACCGGTGACGGTGCCGGCTGTCAGGCTCCAAAGGGCATGAATGCTGGCTTGGCTCACTGCGACAGGCGCTCATTGCCGGTTCTGTGTTGGGGCGTCATAATGTAGCCCCTTTTTTCTGTCCCTACATGTGGAAGGTTCCCGTGACTCAGAAGCCCGACCAGTGTCTTGGTGAGTGGATCGATCGTGAAGCGCTGGCTGAAGCGATGATCCCGCTTATCGGTCAGCTCTACCGCAACAACAATGTGGTGAGCTCGATTTATGGCCGCAGCCTGATCAACCGTTCGGTTATCTCGATCCTCAAGGCGCACCGCTTTGCGCGTCATCGCCAAACCGACGAAACCGAACTGTCCGTCCACGAGACATTCCCCCTGCTCAAAGCCATGAGCGAGCTGAAACTGGGCGCCGCTTCGGTCGACCTGGGCAAGCTGGCCAACAAGTTCAAGCAGGAAGGCAATGGCCGCACTGCCGAGCAGTTCGTCCGTGAAGAGCTGGCCGACGTGGTTGGCCAGCAGAACGCTTCGGCACGCAAAGGCACTGACGTGGTGCTGTACGGCTTCGGCCGCATCGGCCGCCTGCTGGCGCGCATCCTGATCGAGAAGACCGGTGGCGGCGACGGCCTGCGCCTGCGCGCCATCGTTGTGCGCAAGGGCGCCGAAAACGACCTGGTCAAGCGTGCCAGCCTGCTGCGCCGTGACTCGGTGCATGGCCCGTTCGATGGCACCATCACCATCGATGAAGCCAACAACACCATCACTGCCAACGGCAACCTGATCCAGGTTATCTACGCCAAGAACCCAAGCGAAGTCGACTATACCCAGTACGGTATCGAAAACGCGCTGATCGTCGACAACACCGGTGTATGGCGTGATGCCGACGGCCTGGGCCAGCACCTGGCCTGCCCGGGCGCTGCCCGCGTGATCCTCACCGCACCTGGCAAGGGCGCGCTGAAGAACATCGTGCATGGCATCAACCACGGCGATATCACGGCCGATGACAAGATCATCTCGGCAGCTTCCTGCACCACCAACGCCATCGTGCCGGTGCTCAAGGCCATCAACGACCAGTACGGCATCGTCAACGGCCACGTCGAAACCGTTCACTCGTTCACCAACGACCAGAACCTGATCGACAACTTCCACAAGGGCAGCCGCCGTGGCCGCGCCGCGCCGCTGAACATGGTCATCACCGAAACCGGTGCCGCCACCGCTGCTGCCAAGGCACTGCCAGTGCTCAAGGGCAAGCTGACCGGCAACGCCATCCGCGTACCTACGCCGAACGTTTCGATGGCCATCCTCAACCTGAACCTGGAAAAGGCCACTACTCGCGACGAAATCAACGAGTACCTGCGCCAGACCGCAATGCACTCGGAGCTGCACAAGCAGATCGACTACGTTGCCTCGCAGGAAGTGGTTTCGACCGACTTCGTTGGCTCGCGCCATGCCGGTGTGGTGGACGCTGAAGCGACCATCGCCAATGACAACCGTGTTGTTCTGTACGTGTGGTACGACAACGAATTCGGTTACAGCTGCCAGGTGGTTCGCGTGATGGAAGACATGGCCGGTGTGAACCCGCCTGCATTCCCACGCTGATTCGCGGGTAAGGCAATGAAGAAACGGGAACCTTCGGGTTCCCGTTTTTTTTGCCTGCTTTTCATGTTGCTGCGGCCTTTGCAGGTGCGTACGCCCGGTAAATCACTTGGGCTCGGATGACGAGCGGCACTATTTCGAGGACAATGGCCGGCGCTATTGGCACCCCCTTTCGATGCCCGTGCCCGGCGCCCGGTGCGCATGACCGTGCCGCCGTTCGGGTGACTCGGCCCGGGGGTGGCTGCGTCTTCCTAGCTACGCCCGCGTTTGCGCAGGCGGTGAAAGGCGAATGAAAGCGCAAGCAGGGATGATTGCCGCCAGGGATCGGTAAAGCATATGTAGTGCGGGCGAAATTGGCCTACGACGCGACCAAGGGTTAATGTGCGCGGCGTTCACGCTTGATTAGACTGCACCCGAATTTTCTCATGGCGCCCCGGCGGCATGATCGCGTCCCGCGAGCGACCGTGGCTTGCGGGCCAGTTCTGAAGGAGTACGCATGGCTGTCTACAACTACGACGTAGTGGTGCTGGGTTCCGGCCCGGCCGGTGAAGGCGCGGCAATGAATGCCGCCAAAGCAGGGCGCAAGGTTGCGATGGTCGATGACCGTCGCCAGGTCGGTGGTAACTGCACCCACCTGGGCACCATCCCGTCCAAGGCACTGCGTCACTCGGTGCGGCAGATCATGCAGTTCAACACCAACCCCATGTTCCGTGCCATTGGCGAGCCGCGTTGGTTTTCGTTCCCGGACGTGCTGAAAAGCGCCGAGAAGGTCATCGCCAAGCAGGTGGCTTCGCGCACGGGCTACTACGCCCGCAACCGGGTTGACGTGTTCGTCGGTACCGGCAGTTTTGCCGACGAGCAGACCGTGGAAGTGGTGTGCTCGAACGGCGTGGTGGAAAAGCTCAATGCCAAGCACATCATCATCGCGACCGGTTCACGCCCCTACCGCCCGGCCGACATCGACTTCCATCACCCGCGCGTCTACGACAGCGATACCATCCTCAGCCTCAGCCACACCCCGCGCAAGCTGATCGTTTACGGCGCCGGCGTTATCGGTTGTGAATACGCTTCGATCTTCAGTGGCCTGGGTGTGCTGGTAGAGCTGGTGGACAACCGCGGCCAGTTGCTGAGCTTCCTCGACTCGGAAATTTCCCAGGCGCTGAGCTACCACTTCAGCAACAACAACATCACCGTGCGCCACAACGAAGATTATGAGCGCGTCGAAGGCCTGGACAACGGTGTGATCCTGCACCTGAAGTCGGGCAAGAAGATCAAGGCCGACGCCTTGCTGTGGTGCAACGGCCGTACCGGCAACACCGACAAGCTGGGCCTGGAGAACATTGGCATCAAGGTCAACAGCCGGGGCCAGATCGAGGTCGACGAGGCGTACCGTACCAGCGTGCCGAACATCTACGGCGCCGGTGACGTGATCGGCTGGCCAAGCCTGGCCAGTGCCGCCCATGACCAGGGCCGCTCGGCCGCTGGCAGCATCGTGGACAACGGCAGCTGGCGTTTCGTCAATGACGTGCCGACCGGCATCTATACCATTCCGGAAATCAGCTCGATCGGCAAGAACGAGCAGGAGCTGACCCAGGCCAAGGTGCCGTACGAAGTGGGCAAGGCGTTCTTCAAGAGCATGGCGCGGGCGCAGATTGCCGGCGAGCCGCAAGGCATGCTGAAGATCCTGTTCCACCGCGAAACCCTGGAAATCCTGGGTGTTCACTGCTTCGGCTACCAGGCCTCGGAGATCGTCCACATCGGCCAGGCGATCATGAACCAGCCTGGTGAGCAGAACAACCTGAAGTACTTCGTCAACACCACGTTCAACTACCCGACCATGGCCGAAGCCTACCGGGTAGCTGCCTACGACGGCCTGAACCGGCTTTTTTGAGCGGCTCCGACCGGTGGCCTGAGCCGGTCGGAGAGACCGATTTCAACCCTGCCCGAGGGTGGTCTTGGCCAAACCGGGAAAGTCTGTAATCAGGCTGTCCACGCCAAAGTCAGCCAGCCGGCGCATCAGTGCCGGCTCGTTGACCGTCCACACCGACACGTGCAAACCCTGGGCCTGTGCTTTGAGCAGGCGTTCGGGGGTGCATAGCGTCCAGTTCAGGGCCAGCAAGTCGCAGCCGTAGTTCTGGGCGACCTTCAACGGGTCGAGCCAGGCGTACTCCGCCACCAGCCCACGTTTCACATCTGGCACCAGCTCCTGGGCTGCACCCAGTACTTCGCGCGAGCTGGAGGTGATGGTGACCTTGTCCAGCAAGTTGTACTGCTGGGCCAGCTCGCGGATGGCCAGAACGGTGGTGGCAGCGCGCGTGCGCGAGGCGCTTTTCACCTCCAGTTGCCAGTGCTCGAACGGGCATTTCTGGAACAGCTCTTCCAGCGTGGGAATCGGGCAGGGCTGCACGTGGCCTGGCCCGCCCTTGCGGGCATCGACCTTGACCAGGTCGGCGGCCGGGTGTTCGACCACCTTGCCGCGCCGGCCGGTGGTGCGCTTGAGGGTGGCGTCGTGGATCACCATCAGCTGGTTGTCGGCTGACAGGTGCAGGTCCAGTTCGCAGCGGGTCACGCCGTGTGCCAGGCACTGCTGGAAGCTGGTCAGGGTATTTTCGGGTGCTTCGCCCTTGGCGCCGCGATGGCCGTAGATCAGGGTCACGTTCGTTCCTTCAGATCAGAGAAAACAGGTTCAGGATGCAGGGCTGTTCTGTTCCAGTTGCTGGCGCCGTTGCTGCTGCTGGCGCTGCAGGATGTAACGGGCCAGCAGTTGCCGTTGGGCGTCGGTCATGTCGATGAACTCGGTGCCGACGTCGTAACCGCCCCCCGTGCGCTGGTCGCAGTGGGTGACTTTACCGCGCAGCAGCAGGCCGTGGGCACGTGGCATCAGCACCATTTTCACCTTGACCCGGGTGCCGGGGGCAAGCGGGTTGCGCTGGGTGAATTCGATACCGCCTTCGGAAATGATCACTGGCTGGGGTTGCCCGACTTCGCCGAGCAGGGTCTGGGCAACCACTGCGCTGAGCAGGTCGAGGCGTTTGTTCTGCGCACGCAGGAAGGCGGCCAGGGTGCGGTCCTTGTCGCTCAGCTGGCGCAGCAGGTGCTGCGCCTCGAAGTCCGACAGGTGCAGCTCGCTGAGCAGGTTGAACAGTGGGGAATCATCTTGCAATACATCTGGGTCAAGGGCTTCGGCCGCGCTGAGGGGGCTTATTTGAAGTGCGATCCGATCGTCGATGCGGTAGTATTCGCGGCGATCTTCTTCGTCTAATGTCGTCATGGCGAACCCAAGGTAGCGGCGGTGGTCCGAGTGTAAAGCCGCCGTAGGCGCCTCGCCACAAGGACGTTCCCTTTCATCCGAACAAGCCCCGACATGTTCAGACCTCTTTTCGCATTTATCGGTACGCGTTATACCCGTGCCAAACGTCGCAATCACTTCGTCTCGTTCATTTCCCTGACCTCGATGATCGGCCTCGCCCTGGGCGTGGTGGTGATGATCGTGGTGCTGTCGGTGATGAACGGTTTCGACCACGAGATGCGTACCCGCGTGCTGGGCATGATCCCGCATGCCACGCTGGAGAGCGGCCAACCCATTGCCGATTGGCAGGCCCTTGCCCAACAAGTAAAGCAGAATCCGCAGGTGGTGGCGGTTGCGCCGTTCACCCAGATGCAAGGCCTGCTGACCCATGATGGCAAGGTGCAGAAAGTGCTGCTCAATGGCATCGACTCGGCCCGCGAGCGCGAGGTGTCGATCATCGACAACTTTGTCTTGCAGGGGCGCCTGGACCAGTTGGCGCCGGGTGAGTGGGGGATCATGATCGGTGACAAGGCGGCGGCCAAGCTGGGTGTGGCCATCGGCGACAAGCTCACCTTCGTCGCCCCCGAGGTCAGCGTGACCCCGGCCGGCATGTTCCCGCGCATGAAGCGCTTCACTGTGGTCGGCACCTTCCACGTTGGCGCGGGCGAGATCGACGGCTACCTGGGCTTGACCAACATCAGCGACCTGTCGCGCCTGCACCGCTGGAAGCCCGACCAGGTACAGGGCCTGCGCCTGAAATTCGACGACCTGTTCCAGGCGCCGCGGGTGGCCTGGAGCATCGCCCAGCAGTTGGGTGACCAGGCGTTCTACAGCCGCGACTGGACCCGTACCCACGGCAACCTGTACCAGGCGATCCGCATGGAAAAAGCCATGATCGGCCTGCTGTTGCTGCTGATCGTGGCGGTGGCCGCGTTCAACATCATTTCCACGCTGGTGATGGTGGTCAACGACAAGCGTGGCGACATCGCCATCCTGCGCACCCTCGGCGCGACGCCCGGGCAAATCATGCTCATCTTCATGGTCCAGGGCACGGTGATCGGGGTGATCGGTACCCTGATCGGCGCCGTGGTCGGCATTCTTGCCGCACTGAATGTCAGTGCCGCCATCGCCGGCATCGAGAAACTGATCGGGCACAAGTTCCTCAATGCCGACGTGTATTTCATCGATTACCTGCCGTCGCAGATCCAGGCCCAGGACGTGTACATGGTCTGTGGCGCGGCGCTGGTCCTGAGTTTCTTCGCCACCTTGTACCCGGCCTGGCGTGCGGCCCGCACCCAGCCTGCCGAGGCGCTACGTTATGAGTGAGTCGCGCATGAGTGATAAAGCCGTTCTGAGTTGCCGCAACCTGGGCAAGTCCTACGACGAGGGCCCGGAGTCGGTGCAGGTGCTGTCCGGCCTCAACCTGGAGCTGCACGCCGGTGAGCGCATTGCCATTGTCGGCAGCTCGGGCTCTGGCAAGAGCACCTTGCTGAACCTGTTGGGCGGCCTTGACCGGCCCACCCAGGGCAGCGTCTGGCTAGCGGGCGAAGAGCTGTCGGCGCTGGGTGAGCGTGCCCGCGGCCTGCTGCGCAACCGTGAATTGGGCTTCGTCTACCAGTTTCACCACTTGCTGCCGGAATTCACCGCCATCGAAAACGTTTGCATGCCATTGCTGATCGGCCGCACGCCCATCCCCGAGGCCCGCGAGCGGGCCGAAGCACTGCTCAAGCGCGTGGGCCTGGGCCACCGCCTCAACCACAAGCCGGCCGAGCTGTCGGGTGGCGAGCGCCAGCGTGTGGCCATTGCCCGGGCCCTGGTCAACCGCCCTGGCCTGGTCATGCTCGACGAGCCTACCGGCAACCTCGACCACCATACAGCCCAGGGTATTCAGGAGTTGATGCAGGAGCTGTCCAGTGCTTCGCGCACAGCGTTCCTGGTGGTAACGCACGACCTCAGCCTGGCGCGCCAGATGGACCGTGTATTGAAGCTCGACGACGGCCACCTGGTGGCGATCTGAGCGACTGTACGGGGTAACAGGCGTTGCCCCGTTTTCCTGTTTTCATTGGGTGATTTCGTACATGTTCAGACCCTTGCCCATTTTCATCGGCGCGCGCTACACCCGAGCCAAGCGCCGCAACCACTTCATCTCGTTCATCTCCATGACCTCGATGATCGGCCTGTCGTTGGGCGTGCTGGCGATGATCGTGGTGCTGTCGGTGATGAACGGCTTCCAGCGCGAAATGAGCTCGCGCATCCTGGGCCTGGTGCCGCATGCCGCCATCCTCGGGGTGCAGCCACTGGACGACTGGCACAAGGTTGCCGATGCGGCGCTGCAGAACCCGGAAGTGATGGCCGCCGCACCCATTACCGAAATGGAAGGCATGCTCTCGTACAAGGGCGCGATGCAGCCGATCCAGGTGAGCGGTATCGACCCGGCCGAGGAGAGCAAGGTCTCCATCGTCGGCCAGCACATCGTCCAGGGCCGCTTGCAGGACCTGCAGCCCGGTGAGTTCGGCGTGGTCATCGGTGAGCTCACGGCCCGCCGTTTCCGCCTGAATACCGGCGACAAGCTGACCTTGATCGTGCCGGAAATCAGCAAGGAGCCGGGTGGTATCACCCCGCGCATGCAGCGCCTGACCGTGGTCGGCATTTTCAAGGTCGGCGCCGAACTGGATGGCTCGCAGGCCTATATCCATATGGCCGATGCTGGCCAGATGCAGCGCTGGGCGCCGGGCCAGGTGCAAGGCGTGCGCCTGAAGCTGCACGACCTGTACGCCGCGCCGCAGGTGTCCAAGGCCATCGCCGCCGGGCTGGGCGATGCCTACCGTGCCGATGACTGGTCGCACACCCAGGGCAGCCTGTTCAGTGCGATGAAGATGGAAAAGACCATGATCGGCCTGTTGCTGATGATGATCATTGCAGTGGCGGCGTTCAACATCATCGCCACCCTGGTGATGGTGGTGAACGACAAAGGCCCGGACATCGCCATTTTGCGCACCCTGGGCGCCACGCCAGCGCAGATCATGGGTACGTTCATGGTCCAGGGCAGCCTGATCGGTATTGTCGGCACCCTGATTGGCGGGGTGCTGGGCGTGATTGCCGCGCTGAACGTCAGCCAGATCGTCGGCTGGCTGGAGCGGGTGAGCGGGCAGCATATCTTCACCTCGGATGTGTACTTCGTCAGCAGTTTGCCGTCGCAGCTGGAGGGGAGCGATGTGCTGATGATCTGCACCGCCGGCCTGGTGATGAGCTTCCTGGCAACCATCTACCCGGCTTACCGGGCTTCGCAGGTGCAGCCGGCCATTGGCCTGGCGGTTTGAGCCACAGCTGAAGGCTTGCGCAGCGGGCTGCAAGGCAGCCTGTTTCACCGGCCTTCAGTGAATTCGATCACGAAGCGCGTCCACCCCTGCGCGCACTCCGCGCGAATGCAGCCGCCATGGGCCTGCACGATCGACCGGGTAATCGCCAGCCCCAGGCCGGCATGCTCGCTACTGCCTTCACGGCGTGCCGGGTCTACCCGGTAGAAGCGGTCGAACAGCCGTGGCAGGGCCGCGGGCTCGATGGCCGCGCCGGTATTGGCCACGCTGATGCTGGGCCCCGCTGCCAGGGCCACCCGTATCTGCCCGCCTGCCGGGGTAAAGCGCAGGGCGTTATCCAGCAGGTTGGACAGGGCCCGGCGCAGCATGTGCCGGTCGCCGTGCAGCATGGCCTCACCTTCGCGCAGCATCTGCACGTCGCCGTCTTCGGCCAGCGGTGCGTAGTATTCCAGCAGCGCATCCACTTCCTCATGCAGTGCCAGTGGCGCTTGCCCAGGCACCAGCAGCCCATGGTCGGCCTTGGCGAGGAACAGCATGTCATTGATCATCTGCGCCATCCATTGCAGCTCCTCCAGGTTGCCATGCAGGGCCTCGCGGTATTCTTCCAGGCTGCGCGGGCGGGTGAGGGTGACCTGGGTGTGGGTCAGCAGGTTGGACAGCGGTGTGCGAAGCTCGTGGGCGATGTCGGCGGAGAACGCCGACAGGCGCTGAAACGCATCGTCCAGGCGCTGCAGCATGGCGTTCATGGTGCTGGCCAGCTCGGCCAGTTCTACGGGCATCTGGGCCACTGGCAGGCGGGTGGTGAGCGAGCGAGCCGACACCCCAGCGGCCACCTGGCCCATTTGCCGCAAAGGCCGCAGACCGCTGCGGGCCGCCCAGGCGCCCAGCAGCGCGGTGGCCAGCGCCGACAGGCCGACGGTCAGCCAGATCAGGCGCTGCATGCCTTGCAGGAAATGCTGGTGGTGCGTGATATCAAGGTACAACGCCAGTTGTGGCGATGCGTTGCTGCCCGGCGCCAAGGGCGCGGTCAGGCTGCGGTAGTCCGCCCCTTGGGCATGCTGGGTGCCCAGCCCGGTCGGCAGCACTGCCGGCGGCAGGCCGCTGCTGCTGGCGAACCAGGGCGTGCCGTCGGCGCCGCTGATGCGCAAGGCCAGGTCGGCTTGATGGCTCAGCGCTTCGCGCAGGGCGGGCAGGCGCGCCTTCAGCGCTTCGGCGGTAGTGATGCCGTCCAGTTGCGTGCGCAGCAGCGACAGCCGTGAGGCGAGTAGTTGTTGATCCAGTTCGATGAAGTGCTGCTCACTGGCCCGGTTGAACAACAGGCCGGCGCCCAGCGAAACAGCGGCGGTGCACGCGGCGAACAGCAGCGCCAGGCGGCTACCGAGGGATACCCGGCGCATCACGCTGGCCGCTCTTCGAGTACATAGCCCATGCCGCGCACGGTGTGGATCAACTTGTTGGGGTGCGGGTCGTCGATTTTCAGGCGCAGGCGGCGGATTGCCACTTCGATCACATTGGTGTCGCTGTCGAAGTTCATGTCCCACACCTGTGAGGCAATCAGCGACTTCGGCAGCACCTCGCCCTGCCGGCGCAGCAACAGTTCCAGCAGGGAAAATTCCTTGGCGGTCAGGTCGATACGGCTGCCTGCGCGTTCGGCGCGGCGGCGGATCAGGTCCAGGCGCAGGTCGGCCAGGCTCAGGGTGGTGTCCTGGCTCGGGCTGGCGCCACGGCGCAGCAGGCTGCGCACCCGCGCCAGCAGTTCGGAAAAGGCGAACGGTTTGACCAGGTAATCGTCTGCGCCCAGCTCCAGGCCATGTACCCGGTCCTCGACGGCATCGCGCGCGGTCAGGAACAGCACAGGCGTATCCCGACCGGCCTGGCGCACGGCCTGCAGGATCTGCCAACCGTCGCGACCGGGTAGCATCACATCCAGGATCAGCAGGTCGTGGTCGCCGCTCAGGGCCAGGAACTGGCCGGTCTCCCCATCGCTGGCCAGTTCGGTGGCGAAGCCGGCCTCGTTCAGGCCCTGGCGCAAGTACTGGCCGGTACGGGCCTGGTCTTCGACGATCAGCAGTTTCATAGAGGCACCAAGGTTTCAGCTGGCTTGCGGTGGTGGTGGAGACGGCGCGCCCCGTGCGTAAGCCGCTGGGGCGGCTGAAATGATACGTGACGGTGTGTCTGCATGCCCAACCTGACAAAGTTGTAATCTTGCTGTCAGCCAGTTGCCAGTCACCGGTGACTAATGTGGCTGCACCCTGTCGTGTATTCCCGGAGTCATCATGAAACGCCTGTTCCTCGCCGCCACCCTTGCCATGGCCAGCCTGCCGGCCCTAGCCGGCCAGGCCGGCACCTTTGCCTTCGGCGAGCCAGCCCCGGCGGCCAAGGCCACCCGCACTGTAGAGGTGGTACTCAAGGACATCGCCTTCGAGCCCAAGCGCCTGCAGGTAAAAGCTGGCGAAACCGTACGTTTCGTGCTCGTGAATGAAGGCAAGCTGCCACACGAATTCAACCTGGGCGACAAGGCCATGCACGCCGAACACCAGAAGGAAATGCTTGCCATGCAAGGCAAGCTGTTCAATGAGGGCATGAACCACCAGGGCATGGACCATGGTCAGGCGATGGACCCTGGGCAAATGATGGGCCATGAACAGATGAACGATCACGGCGGTGGGCACGCGCACGGCGGCGGCAACACGGTGCTGGTGATGCCTGGCCAGCGCGCCGAACTGACCTGGACCTTCCGCAAGTCGGCGCCTATCGAGTTCGCCTGTAATGTGCCGGGGCACTACCAGGCCGGTATGGTCGGGGCACTGACCATCGAGTGACGGGGCCTGCAAGGCGGGGTGCAAAACCGGTAGACTAGGGGCAATTCCGAACCTCCAGGTCAGTTTACATGCATCCCGCTGCCGAACACTCCCCGCTGGGCAAAGCCAGCGAATACGTCGCTACCTACTCCCCGGAGCAACTGTTCCCGATCCCGCGTACGGCCAAGTGGGCCGAGCTGGGTGTTACCGCTCAGACCTTGCCGTGGCACGGTGTGGATTACTGGAACTGCTTTGAGCTGAGCTGGCTGCTGCCTTCTGGCAAGCCCGTGGTGGCGATTGGTGAGTTCGCCATTCCGGCCGATTCGCCCAACATCATCGAGTCCAAGTCGTTCAAGCTGTACCTCAACTCGCTGAACCAGACAGTCTTCGCCACCCTCGACGAGCTGCAGGCATGCTTGGCGAAGGACCTGTCGGCAGCAGCGGGCAAGCCGGTTGGGGTGAAGGTGCGCACGTTGGCAGAGGTCGAGGCCCAGGGGGTGGTGGCGTTGCCCGGCCTGTGCATCGATGCGTTGGACGTTGCCATCAGCAACTACGCACAGCCGCAGCCAGAGCTGTTGCGCTGCAGCCCTGAGCGGGTGGTCGAAGAAACCGTACACAGCCACCTGCTCAAGTCCAACTGCCCGGTTACCGGGCAGCCGGACTGGGGCAGCGTGGTCGTCGAGTACAAGGGCAGGGCGCTGGACCACGCCAGCTTGCTGACCTACCTGATCAGCTTCCGCCAGCATGCCGACTTCCACGAGCAGTGTGTGGAGCGCATCTACCTGGACTTGAAGCACTTGCTGCAGCCGGAGCACCTGACCGTGTATGCACGGTATGTGCGCCGCGGGGGGCTGGATATCAACCCGTACCGCAGCACCGGTGCTATCAGCCCGGATAACCAGCGGCTGGTTCGCCAGTAAGGGCTGGGAACGCAGAAGGGGTGCAATGCACCCCTTCGTGGTGTCAGATCCCCATGCTGTGCAACGAGTTGGCAATGCTGCGCAGGGTGGCGGTAAGGTCGGGGTGTTCGGCCTCGAAGCGCTCGATCGCCAGGTTCACGCCGTCCACCAGGTTGTTGTCCGGGGTGGCTTCCTCCAGTTTCAGCTGTGCCTCGATCTGGCGCGCTTCTTCGTGCAGTGCGGCCAGCTCTTCTTCCGAAAGCGGTACGTTACGGTCCAGTTGCTCGCGCAAGGTGTTCAGGCGCTCTTGCAATTCGCGGGCAGGCATTGGCTTTTCTCCATCAATGGCTTGGCTAGCCATGGACCTCAGCGAAGCGGCAAAGGTTCTGGCCTGCTTTCAGCGTAATCCACCTGCCGGCGCTTTGCATGATCCGCGTCAACATGGCTGTATCAGGGTTTTTCACCTTTGGCACGGCGCCGGGCGATGTCCTGCAGGCAGGTATCCAGCGCTTCCAGGTGGTCGATCACCGAATGCACGCCCAGGCTGAACAACGCCAGGGTCGCCTTGCCGCGCGCCAGGTCCTGCTCCGCAGGGGGCAGCGCTTGCCATTGGGCGGAACCGGGTTCGCACAGTGGGCTGCAGGCAGCCAGGCCGATCGTCCACAGCCCGGCGTTGAGCCCCGCCTGCAGCAACCGCGGGTCGCCGCTGACCAGTACACAGCCTGCCAGGCGCTGGCTGCCCAGCTGCATCAGTGCTTGCCAGCAGGCATTGGGTGCTGGCAAGCCCGGGTCGATCACCGTAAGCCCCGGTAGCCAGTCAGGCAGCACCTGGGCCATGCGCTGGCTTGGCGGGTCGGCACGCTCATCCAGCCAGATACAGGGGACGTGGCGCTGATGCAGGTTGGCGAGGATGGCCAGCGCGCCGGGGGCCGGTGCGGGTGCGCCGTTGGCACTCTGTACCAGGCAACCGCGCAGGCCGAATAGCACAGCGGTGAGGGCGGGTGTAGCGTGCATGGCGGGGTCCCCAAATACGCCGCAGGCTATTGGCTGATTGTTACCGCCCTGTGACAGCGGGGGGATGGTGCAACAGTTGTTCACAAAATATTGAGCAAAAATGTGTAAAGCTGTCTAACAGCCCGTAAGCCTCTATACTGCCGCCTTAACGCCACGCGACCCGTGCGCTGGCGGTCGAGAAACCCGATGGAGAGACATCTATGCGTAGGATCGGTGCCAGTGTGATCGATCGAGTCACCCAGGCCTGTGTCTGTGCCGGCATGCTGCTGGCGCCCGTGGCCGCCACCCAGGCGGCCACCGAGGAAGATCCCTGGGAGGCGGTCAACCGCCCGATCTTCCGTTTCAACGATACGGTCGACACCTATGCCCTCAAGCCATTGGCCAAGGGCTATGAGGCCGTTACCCCGCAGTTTCTCGAAGACGGTATCCACAACATCTTCCGTAACCTGGGCGATGTGACCAACCTGGCCAACAATATCCTCCAGCTCAAGCCCCACGCAGCCGGCGTGGACACTGCGCGGCTGATCGTCAACACCACCTTTGGCCTGGGTGGGTTCTTCGATGTGGGCACCAAGATGGGCCTGCAGCGCAGCGACGAAGACTTCGGCCAAACCCTGGGCTACTGGGGCGTGCCGAGTGGCCCGTACGTGGTCATCCCGCTGCTGGGCCCGAGCACCGTGCGTGATGGCGTGGCCAGGTACCCGGACACCTATACCAAGCCTTACCGTTACATAGACCACGTGCCGACCCGTAACTCGATCTTCGCCCTGGACGTGATCGACACCCGCGCCAGCCTGTTGTCGGCCGAGAAGCTGATCCAAGGCGACAAGTACATCTTCATTCGTAATGCCTACTTGCAGAACCGCGAGTTCAAGGTCAAGGATGGCGAAGTCGAAGACGACTTCTGACCGTTCATGCTGTGCAGGGGCGCCCGGGCTACGCCGCCCCTGCCGGCTTCGGGCGCCGCTTCAATGCATTGCCAGTATCCTCAAGCCGAACTTCTGCTGCCCGCCTGGCTGGTCGGCGATCCACACCACCTCGGTGCTGGCGTGCAGCCCCTTCAAGGCCGGGTGGTCGGAGTCGATCCGCACTTCGAGCTGCTGACCTACCTGAAAATGCTCTGGCGCCTGCACCTGCATGCCGCCGCTGGACAGGTCCAGGCAGCGCGCGGCGATGACCTGGCCTTCGTGCAACAAGCTGACTTCGGCGTCGATGCGCATGCGGATGAAATCGCGTTTCTCGCTGTGGCTGGAGGGCGTGTGGGGCATGCTGCATCCTTCCCATCGGGTTGCGCTGGTCGACTTTCTTATAACTCCCGGCGATTTGCCCTGTAAAGAGCGATGAGGTCGACCCACGCATGCTTGAAACCCCTGGCGGATGGGAGTACCGTCTGCGCCTTACAAGGTTGCTCTCACAGTTGCCGACAGTTGCCGGGCAGGTGTTCTTGTCCTACAACTCAAGTAGAGTATGACCACAAAGAATTCCCGTAGCTGGCCGTCTGCCTTGCCGACACCGCTGCACCAACCTAAATCGGCGCCGTTCGCCCACATGCAGAATACCAGTGCAACGCTGCTGATCATCGATGACGACGACGTGGTCCGTGCGAGCCTCGCCGCGTATCTTGAAGACAGTGGTTTCAGCGTGCTCCAGGCCGGTAATGGCCAGCAGGGGCTTCAGGTCTTCGAAGAGCACCAGCCCGACCTCGTGATCTGCGACCTGCGCATGCCGCAGATGGGCGGGCTCGAACTGATCCGCCAGGTCAGCGAGCGTGCGCCGCAGGTGCCGGTGATCGTGGTGTCCGGTGCCGGCGTCATGAGTGATGCGGTGGAAGCACTGCGCCTGGGGGCTGCCGACTATCTGATCAAGCCGCTGGAAGACCTGGCCGTACTGGAACACTCGGTGCGCCGCGCCCTCGACCGCTCGCGCCTGGTGCTGGAAAACCAGCGCTACCGCGACAAGCTCGAAGCCGCCAACCGCGAGCTGGAGGCCAGCCTGCACCTGCTGCAGGAAGACCAGACCGCCGGCCGCCAGGTACAGATGAACATGCTGCCGGAAAGCCCGTGGGCTGCCGGCGAGTTCGCCTTCGAGCACCAGATCATCCCGTCGCTGTACCTGTCGGGTGATTTCGTCGACTACTTCCGCGTCGATGACCGGCGTATCGCCTTCTACCTTGCCGATGTTTCCGGGCATGGCGCGTCGTCGGCCTTTGTCACCGTGCTGTTGAAATTCATGACCACACGCCTCATGTTCGAACTCAAACGCAACAAGATGCGTGAGTTCAAGCCCTCGGAAGTGCTCAGCCACATCAACCGCGGCCTGATCAACAGCAAGCTGGGCAAGCACGTGACCATGGTAGGTGGCGTGATAGACGAGGATTCGGGACTGCTGACCTACGCCGTTGGCGGCCACTTGCCGCTGCCGGTGCTGTACACCCCAGGCAACGCTCGCTACCTGGAAGGCCGTGGCCTGCCGGTGGGGCTGTTTGACGAGGCCACTTACCAGGACTTGGTCGTGGAGCTGCCGCCACAATTCAGCATCAGCCTCATGTCCGATGGCATTCTGGACCTTTTGCCGGGTGATACGCTCAAAGATAAAGAAGCCGCCTTGCCGGAGATCGTCAAGGCAGCAGGTGGTAGCCTGGATGGGCTGCGTCAACGTTTTGGATTGGCTACGCTTGGGGAGATGCCGGATGATATCGCCCTATTGGTGTTAAGCAGGAACCTTCAATGAGTACCGGTAGAATCCAGTTCGCCGAGCAGAGCGGTACCTTTGTACTGAAATTTGTCGGTGAAGTGCGCCTGACCTTGTGTTCGGCGCTGGATGCAACGATCGAGAAGATTTTCACGGCGCTGAACTTCTCGGCCATTGTCATCGACCTGACCGAAACCGAGAGCATCGACAGCACCACCTTGGGCCTGCTGGCCAAGCTGTCGATCCTGTCGCGCCAGAAGGTAGGCCTGCTGCCGACGGTGGTGACCACCAATCCGGACATCTCCCGGTTGCTGCAATCAATGGGCTTCGATCAGGTGTTCAATATCGTCGATCGGCCAATTCCCTGCCCCGAGTGCCTGACCGACCTGCCGTCGCAGGACCAGAACGAAGACGTGGTGCGTTCCAAGGTGCTGGAGGCGCACAAGATCCTCATGGGCCTGAATGACTCCAACCGCGAAGCGTTCCATGACCTGGTGAATGCGCTGGAGCGCAGCTAGGCACTGTGCCTTGAGGGGCGTGCGCGGTCGTCGCCGCGCCACTTCGCTAGAGCCTGGCCCACGCGCTGGCCACGCTGCCTGGCTACGGGCCCCCGATAAACTCGGTTGCCTGCGCGCCACCCGCATCCAGCTGATACACGCGTACCGGCCGCCCCTGCCGATCAAAAAACACCTGCCCCAGCCCCGCGCCGTTCCACAGCCGTTCCCCGGCCTTGCTGTGGCTGGGCGTGCGTGGCACGACCTCCATTTCCCGGCGTTTGGTAAACCAGTTAAGCGGCGAGCGCGGCGAGTACAGCCAGCGGTTGAGGCGGTCCAGCACGTCCAGCAGTCGCCTGGGGAACTCGTTCTTGATGCCGCTGCTGGTCACTTGCCACAAGTGTGGGCTGCGTTGGCGGTGGCGAATCAGCACTTCGTAGACGAACGAATAGTGCACATCGCCCGACAGCACCACGTAGTGCCCGGGTGTGCGCGAGTGGCGGAATATGTTGAGGATGACCTGCGCCGCCCCGCGGTGGGCCATCCAGTTTTCGGCGTCGACCAGCAAGGGGTAGCCCAGCCAGCTGAAGACCTTCTGCACCGTCTCGATCAGTTTCACGCCGAAAATTGGCGCCGGTGAAACGATGACTGCCGATGGGTGATCGAGCAGCGCCTGCTGCAGTTCACTCAACGCTTCCCAGTCCAGCAGGCCGGATGGCCTGGCCAGGTTGCTTTCGCTACGCCAGCGGCGGGTACGGGTGTCCAGCACCAGCAAGGGCGGCTCGGTAGGCAGGCTGAACTGCCAGCCCTGAAAGCGCAGCAGCTCACCGATCACTGCGTCCTGGTTGTCGCCGGTCAGTGCCTGGCACTGGCCGAGCAGCGGCTTGCAGGTGTCCGGGGCATTGCCCCAGGCCTGGCACAACAGGTAGCCGAGCAGGGCATTGCCGATGATCCGCCGTGAAAACGGGTGGCCGTAGGCGGTCTGCTCCCATTGTGCCGACAGGTTCCAGTCGTCGGTGATGTCGTGGTCGTCGAAGATCATCAGGCAGGGCAGGTGGGCCATGGCCCGGGCCACTTGGCCGAGGTTTTCGGCAAACCCGCGTACCAACGGCAACTCGTGCTGGTAACGGGCCTGGTGTTGGTCGCTGAGCCCTGCTGGCATGGCCAGGTCGACCAGCTGCCATGGCACGGGGGACCACACCAGCAGGTACATGGCCATGACTTCGGCGAAGGTCACCAGGTGGTTGTCAGCGTTGCTGGAAGAGAAGATCGGTTTGCGCTTGCCACCGAAAAACCGCTCGCGCAGGGTTTCGTTGAGCTTCTGTGCCGGCAGCAGGTCTGCGCGGTGATAGTAACTGGCCGGGTGCTGGTACAGCGCCTGGCTGTCGGTGACCACCGCACCTTCAAGTTGCTCGTCGAACAGGCCCAGGCGCGCGATCAGGCTGTGGATGGCACGCAGCATCGGCCCGGCCACGTCGTCGGCATACACCTGGTCGCCGGTCATCAGCAGCACGGCGGGGCGGTCTTGCGGGGTTGTGCAAGCCTGCAGCAGGCGGTCTGCGCACAGCAGGCCGTCGGCCGCAGGGTGGTGCGGTTTGCGGCAGGAGCCATGCAGCAGGTGGTCGAGGCGCTCGCGCAACACCAGGTTGGGGCGCTGGTTGCCGGGGTAGACCAGGTGAGGTGCCCAATCGGCGATGCCCTTGCCATTGATCAGCAGGTCATAGTCCAGCAACTGGTTGCAGGGCAGCGCATCGCTGAAATGGATATCCAGCAGGTGAATGAAGGCGTGCTTGCCTACGGCTATCACCTGGCAGTCTACCTGGGCGTCGCTGGCGGGGCAGACGAATTGCGCGTGCAGCGGTTCGGTGGCGACCAGCCAGATAGCCAGGCGCTGGGGTTCCAGGCGCCGCAGGACCGGGCCGGCGAGTACGAGGGGCAACAGTGTAGGGGCGGTCATCAACAGCTCGGGAAGGGTATGGGGCGCAAGGTGCTTGGCACTTTACGCCCGTCTGGCAAGGCCGAAACTACTCAGGCGTTTTCAGCCATCAGTTTTTCCAGCTTTTCCTGGTCCCGGGCAAACTGGCGGATGCCCTCGGCCAGTTTCTCGGTGGCCATGGCATCTTCGTTCATTGCCCAACGGAACTGGCTTTCGTTCAGCACCTGCTTGGCTTCGCCAGCATTGCCTGGCTTGAGCATGCGCGGCAACTCACCCTGGTCGCTGCTCAATTGGTCGAGCAGGTCAGGGCTGATGGTCAGGCGATCGCAGCCCGCCAGTTGTTCGATCTGGCCGATGTTGCGGAAGCTGGCACCCATGACGACGGTGTCGTAGCCATTGGCCTTGTAGTAGTTGTAGATGCGCGTGACCGATTGCACACCCGGGTCTTCGGCGCCCACGTAGTCCTGGCCGGTGCTTTTCTTGTACCAGTCGTAGATCCGGCCCACGAACGGCGAAATCAGGAACACCCCGGCATCCGCACAGGCCTGGGCCTGGGCGAACGAGAACAGCAGGGTAAGGTTGGTCTGGATACCTTCCTTTTCCAGCTTCTCGGCAGCGCGGATGCCTTCCCAGGTCGAGGCCAGCTTGATCAGCACGCGGTCACGGCCGACGCCGGCTTTTTCATACAGGTCGATCAGCGCCCGGGCCTTGGCCAGCAGGGCCGGTTCGTCGAATGACAGGCGGGCATCCACCTCGGTGGAGATACGCCCGGGAATGACCTTGAGGATGCCCGAGCCCACGGCCACGGCAAACTTGTCGCAGGCCAGGTCGACATTGCCCTTGGCATCTGCCTTGACCTGCTTGAGCAGGTCCGCGTAACCGGTGATGGCAGCGGCTTTGAGCAGCAGCGACGGGTTGGTGGTGGCATCGACCGGTTTCAGGCGGGTGATGGCGTCCAGGTCTCCGGTATCGGCGACCACGGTGGTGAACTGCTTGAGTTGTTCCAGCTTGGAGGTCATGGGCGTGCTCTGTCCTGTGCAATGACTCGACATTACCCGAGCCCCGACGGCCGCTCAAGGGCCGGTAGGCGCGGGTCTGCCACGAAGGGTGGTGTGAAGATGATATTCGAGTCCGGCGCCACCCCGAGGTTCCGCACACCACCGCGCGTGCTGGCGTCATCTGCACCCGCTGTCGCTACACAGCGCATCAGCGCCCCTGAAGCAGCTCCACTGCCTGGTCGAACACGGCCAGCGGCTGCGCCGCCTTGTGAATATCCGCCGACAGCAGCTGACGGAAGCGCCGGGCGCCCTTGAACCCCTGGGCCAGCCCCAGAATGTGCCGGGTAACATGGTGCATCGCGTCACCACTTTCCATGTGCGCCACGATGTACGGCCGTAGCTGCGCCAACGCCTCGCTGCGGCTGATCACGGCAGCTTCGCTGCCGAACAGTTGCTGATCCACCTCCGCCAGCAGGTACGGGTTGTGATAGGCCTCACGCCCCAGCATCACCCCGTCGAAGGTTTGCAGGTGCGCCTGGCACTCGCCGAGGGTTTTGATTCCGCCGTTGAGCACAATCTCCAGGTCCGGGAAGTCGGCCTTCAATTGCGCTGCCACGTCGTAGCGCAGCGGAGGGATCTCGCGGTTTTCCTTCGGCGAAAGCCCTTCCAGAATCGCGATGCGCGCATGCACGGTAAAGCTGCGGCAGCCCGCTTCGCGCACTTGGCCGACGAAGTCGCACAGCTCGGCGTAGCTGTCGCGCCCATTGATGCCGATGCGGTGCTTGACCGTCACCGGGGTGGCTACCGCATCGCGCATGGCCTTCACGCAATCGGCCACCAGCGCCGGGTGGGCCATCAGGCAGGCACCGATCATGTTGTTCTGCACCCGGTCGCTCGGGCAGCCGACATTGAGGTTGACCTCGTCGTAGCCGGCTTGCTCGGCAAGGCGGGCACAGGCCGCCAGGTCGGCAGGCACGCTGCCGCCCAGTTGCAGGGCCAGCGGATGCTCGGAGACGTCGTGGCGCAGGAAACGGTCGGCGTCGTTGTGCAGCAGGGCGCCGGTGGTGACCATTTCGGTGTAGAGCAAGGTTTGCTTGGACAGCAGGCGCAGGAAGAAGCGGCAATGGCGGTCTGTCCAGTCCATCATCGGCGCAACAGAAAACCTCCTAACTACCATATCGCCTGAGGTTCCTAGGTTTTCTGCTTGTTTCTGGGGCATTTCTCTATCTCTGGTTGTTGCTGCTTTATTCCGGTTCTTGCTGGTTTTGCTACTGCGGTTGCTACAATGTAGCAACTCCAACCAGCCGTGTAGCAAATCATGGGAACCATCACGCAGCGCAAGCGCAAGGACGGGTCATCGGGCTTCACCGCCCAGATCCGCATCATGAAGGAAGGGAAGGCAGTTTATCAGGAAAGCCAGACGTTCGACCGGAAGGCGACGGCGCAGGCCTGGATCAGGAAGCGTGAGGCCGAACTGTACGAGCCCGGTGCTATCGAGAAGGCGAACCGCAAGGGCGTGACGGTCAAGCAGATGATCGACCAGTACCTAGTCGAGTACGAGAAGCTGCGGCCGCTGGGCAAGACCAAGCGGGCAACCCTCAAGGCTATTGGTGAAAGCTGGCTTGGGGAGGTAGTAGACCAGCAACTGACCAGCCAGAAGCTGGTTGACTACGCCATGGACCGGATCGAGAAGGACGGCATCCAGCCGCAGACGGTCGGAAACGACCTGGCGCACCTGGGGGCGGTCCTGTCCGTGGCCAGGCCGGCATGGGGTTATGAGGTCGATCCGCAGGCCATGCCCGACGCCCGGCGCGTATTAAAGAAGATGGGGGCGGTGACCAAGAGTGTGGAGCGTAACCGCCGGCCGACCCGCAACGAGCTGGAACGCATCATCAAGTACTTCCAGAAGGTGCGTGATGCCAGGCGCCAAGAGATCGATATGGTGCGCGTGGTGGTGTTCGCGCTGTTCTCGACCCGACGCCAGGAAGAGATCACGCGAATCCGCTGGGATGCTCTCAACGACCAGGAGCAGTCGGCGCTGATCACCGACATGAAGAACCCAGGCCAGAAGTACGGCAACGATGTTTGGTGCCACATGCCCGACGAGGCCTGGCGCATCCTGCAGTCAATGCCACGGGTTGCCGACGAGGTGTTCCCGTACAACTCAAGGTCGATATCGGCCTCGTTTACCAGGGCGTGCCATTTCCTTCAGATTGAAGACCTGCACTTCCACGACCTACGCCACGATGGCGTAAGCCGCTTGTTCGAAAAGGGGTGGGATATTCCGCGCGTGGCCAGCGTGTCGGGCCACCGGGATTGGAACTCGATGCGGCGCTATACGCACCTGCGGGGGAAGGGAGACCCCTACGAGGGGTGGGAGATGCTGGAAGAGGTGGTAACGGGCCCCGTTATCGAGGCCCCAAGGAAGGTCAAGAGGCTCGCCGCTGGCCTCGCCCCATGAGCTTGTCCTGCTCGGCCTTGGCCTTTTCGCGCTGGCTGTCGATGTAAGCGGCCAGATCCGCCAGGTGCACACCGCGTGCGCCTTTCTGGCTGGACTCCATCCACACCAGCGGCAGGTTGATTTCGCCCCGGGCCACCTTGCCCTTGAGCTTGGTTGGGGTGATATCGAAGTAGTCCTTGCAGACCACTTCGATGGGAATGATGGCCTGGCCGTTGTACTGGGCCATCAGCAGGAAGGCGGTATTCATGTTGACCTCTCAGAAAATGAAACGGACAGGGGCAAGGTGTGCGGTCGGCAGCCGGACCAGCACCGGCCCATCGTCGAACTGGTCGCCCGCTGGCGGTGGCGGGTGCTGGTCATCGGCCTGGGCAACGCGGGGATTGGTGGCGTAGATGGTTAGGACTACGCCGATCAGGAATGCGAAGGCCGCTGACCCGAGGCAGGCCCAGAAGACAGCGACGGGCCTCATGGCTGGATCCTCTTGAACTCGACGACCCAGACCCATGGGTTGGCGTCCCATGCGCCCCGGCCGTTAATGGTGTCCCACAGGTCGGCGAACGCATCGATGTAGCCAATGCTGCCGCAACTGCAGGCCGGGTAACCGTCAGGCTGTACAGGCCGATCACAATCAAAGCGGTGATCGCTGATGCCTTCATCCAGTACCTGGCCCTCGGTAATGTCCTGCAGTTGCTCGACGCGAACGTCGGTAACTTCTAGCAGGATGCGGCTGGCCCAGCGGGGCATGTGGATGCTTGGGCGCCAAAGCATTTCTGGACCGTTCCAATCCGCGCGGAAAATGCAGTGGTCTGGCTTCTGGAAGCGCTTGGGGATATCCGAAAGGGGCGAGCCTTTGCAGCCCATGTACTGGGTGTAGGCCCAAGTCCCATCGTCTTCGGGGTCTTCCAGCCAAGTCTCGCGCACCCATAGGCGGTCGCCTGGCTTTCCGTATGGGCATGGTTTTCCACGCTGCGTGTTCATCGTTACTTCGCCGGCATAATTCGCTGGTCGGTCCCAGCTCGGCACGCCGTCTACAACATCAATCGGCGCACTCATGAACTGTGGCTTGACTGCGCGCCTGGTAACAGTCTTCTGGCCTTCCAGAATGGCGCGGACCATTGGCCCGCTGAACAAGATCGGACGTTCTTTCATGGCGCTGGCCTCAGTAGGGGACACACTTGTTGCAGGTCCCGGTCCAACCCGGTGTCCCGCAGCCTGAGCAGGGTTCGGTTTCGGGTGAGCCGCGCTCTTCCGGACGACTCTCAAGGTCGGGCAGGAGCACAGCCAGCGCCTTCTGGTAGTTCGGGTTGTCGGCCAGCATCTTGGCCACGCTGTCGCAATCGCTGCCCAGCGCGGTGATTCGGTCATAACCGGCCTGAACCACTGAGCGATAGTCGCTGACCATGTGCTGTAGCAGCTGGCGCACCTGGTCGATCTGTTCGTCCCGCGCCGTCAGATCGGCCTGCAGCTGGTCGCACAGCTTGCACTTGGTCAGCACCAGTTCACTTGGCTTGGGGGCGGCCAGCAGAGCCTGCATGGCCCGCTCACCCAGTTCGACCACCTGCGGGTCATAGGTGCGCAGCTTGGACTCGGCCTCAATGGCGCGGCGCTTCCAGGTTGCCAGGTCGGTTGGTTCGTCCGGACCTTCACACGCCGCGCACGCCACAAGACCACGCTCGACACAAAGACCACCGGGTAACTCGTCCTTCGACGCGTCATCAATTGTGCCGGTGTCGCCGCATGCCTTGCACTTCGGTCCTCTGGATTCAAGCGCTGCGCGTGCGATCGAACCGTCTTCGATGAACCACGGTTCAGACTCATGCCACAGGATGTTCGCCGGCTCGCCGCTGCAGCTGTCCCAGTTCAAGCCGTCATCGGTCGAGTAGTGATCGCGATCAGCGTAGAACTTGAGCGCCGCGCGCAGTTCGACCAGCTCAGTTCGTAGTTCGTGCTCGCGCTCGCCAGCGCGAAGCAGGGAGCTGCGAAGGGCCACGACCTCGCCCACCTGAGCGCCGGTGAACAGCGGCACGCTGTAGCGTGCAAGCCTGTCACCGTCACCAATCCTCAGGGTCGCCTCTCGCCCCTGGGCGGTGATGAACTCTTGATAGCCCGGGTCAAACCACGCGGTTGCCAATCCAGGGTCCTGATCGGCTGGAGCAAGTGCGCGAATATGCGGGCGACCAGCGAAGTAGCTCCAGTCAATTCGCCAGCCGGTAACAGCCGACAATTCCTTGCACAGGCGTTCAACGTCTTCCTTCTCGAAGCTGTCGTATAGCCCAACGCTTTCACCGCGTTCGAACACATCAGCGTCACATGGCGGCAGTCTGTTGTCGTTGCTCATTGCCCTTGCTCCAGTAGTTGAATGACGTCCAGGTAACCGGCGATGTGGCTGGCGGGCCGGCCTTCGGCGGTGCGTTTCAGCTGCTCAACCACCAGGGCAACGCCGTTGGTGGCGGCCAGCGTGCGATGCAGAGCCAGCACCGTGTCGGTGGCTTCCTTGCGTGCCTGCTGGCGCATGTATTCGTTGATGGGGCCGTGCACCACCAGCACCGGTATTGGCTTTGGGCGGATGGCTGTTTCGGTGGAGTACGCCGGGGCTGGCGCAGGCGCAGGGGTGGGGCGGCGGGCCCGGTCAAGGGCCGCCTGGGCGACGGGGTTCATAAATGACCTCAGGCTTTGGCGATGATGTCGGCCTCTGCCATTTCGCAGAAGAACGAGCAGGAGGGGATTTTCTCGTTGCGGCGCACTGGGCCGTCGCCGAGATCGCGCAGGGAAAAGCGCACGTTGGTGTCGCGGTTGCGGAACAGGTAGGAGCCTGGGCCCAGTTCGTCTTGAATAACGCACAGAGCCTCGAACTGCTCAGGGAAGTCCTCGCGTATAGCCCGGAAGTAACCCTCACCCCCTTTGGCACAAGCAATGCAGTTGGCGTTGTGGTAGCCCATCCGGTACATCAGCGGCAGCTCAATACCGGCGCGCTGGATCATGGCCTTGCAGTCCTCCTTACCGAGCCCCTTTTCAATCAGCGGCGCCATGGCCGGCCTATCAGGGTTGCGCTCAAGGAAGTCTTCAAACCTCCCTACTTCTTCGGCGGTGAAGCCAAGCACCATCACGTCGCCAGGTTGCTTCCAAGTGTCGAGCAAGCGCCGTTTGAGCAGCTTGGTGCATGGAGCACCGTACTGGTTCTTGATGTAGCGCTCGCGGCGAAACACTTCCAGCGCATCGGCGCCGTACTTCTCGTCACGCAGCACGGTGATCGGCTGGCCGAACCAGGCTTCACAGTCCTGGGCGAACCGGCGGTTGTCTTCGTGTTCGTTGGCGAGGAAGGCATTCACGATTTGAACGTCGTGGGTGCCACTGTATTCGGCCAGCGCCAGCTTGGTGGCCACCGCCGAGGCGGCGCCGCAGCTGAACTGGCAGATGATTCTGGACATATGGCCTCCAGCAAGCGCCGGTCGCCCGGCGCGGGATGGTCAGGCATTGCTGACTTGGGAAACGCTCAGGCCCACCGCAACCGGGCGAACCCAGATCGGCATGCTGCTGAGCATGAAGGTTTCGCCCTGGGCGGCCAGGAGCAGGGTGGTGCCCATCACGTGGGCGATTGCTTCCGCCGCGGCCGGCGGTACTGCGTTGCCGATTCGTTCGCGCCAAGCCTGGTCGCTCAGGCCGTCCAGCTCGAGCTGCTCTTCGGGTTCGACAAGGCTTTGCAGCGCGGCCAGCTCCAGGGTGGTGAAAGGGCGGTGCCAGGTGCCGTCGAGCGACTCAATAACGCAGGTGAGCCGGTCATTGGCCTCGGGTAGGCGCGGGTCGGCAACGCTCCAGCGCCCGTTGTCGTGCATGGCACTGGCGGAAACGGCGCCGGCCTGGCCGTTCCAGGGCACGACACCGTAGTGACCGCCGGTAAGGTAGGCATCACCCTTAGTACGGCGCATGCCCGGGCGGGGGTCCTGAACAGCAAATGCGCCCTGGCCAGTGGTGCTGCCGGCGATCACGGTTCCAGCCGAGCTGGTGTAGGGCGTGACCAGGTACTTGCCGAATCCTTGACCGGCGCGCCGAGGATCTGCAATGCACTGGCCGCCAGCACTTGGTGACTGGCCGCCGGTTACCGTGCCGGCGTGTGTGTCCATCTTCACGATGCGGTACACGTTGTTATGCCGAACACCGCTTGGGCGTGGGTCGGCCACGCTGAACGTGCCTTGCCCTGGGCTCTTGACGCCGATTACAGCGCCGCTTGTGTCCTCCCAACGGCGCACACCGTATTGCTGGTACTGCAGGGCGCCGGCTTTGGCGCGGGGATCAGCCACCGAGAACTTGCCGTTGGTTGGTCCGCTGCGTGCCGCCACGGTGCCGGCTGCCTCTTGCCAGTCATGCACACCAAGGAAGCCGTCGCGGAACTGCGGGACAATGATCAGATCGCGCAGGTAGCCGTCCTCGATCGCCAGATCGTTCAGGCTGCGCCAGTCCTTGCCGGCCTCGACCAGGGCCAAGCGAACCCAGGTCTTCCACTGCAGGGCTGGCACTCGGTGCATTGGGCCGGCCTGTTCGATATCGCCGGCCAGCGGCATGCGACCGAGGATGTCGCCCACGGCGCGCAGGCTCTTCTTCTCCGGCTCATACAAGAACGGGGGTACCTTCTCGACATGGCGGGCAACCAGGAGGAAGCGCTTACGGCTCTGGGCCAGGCCGCCGATGACGCCGCAGTCGTGGGTGGTTTCGGCGACCGCGTACCCGAAGTGGCTGAGCAGGGCGCCGATCTGGTCCAGCAGGTGCCGGCCGCGGCTGGCCAGGCGTGGGACGTTCTCGAACACCAGCAGCGGTACCGGGTCATCGCGCCAGGCCTCACCGAACAGCCAGATGCAGCGCAGCGTCAGCTCGTTCAGTGCCTGGTACTTCGGGGTCAGGCTCATGCTTTCGGACAGCAGCCCGCTGGCGCCCTTGCATGGCGAACTGATGAACACTGCGTCCGGACGGCGGCCGCCGGCGGCGCGCCGGATATCCTCAGGCGTTGCTTCACGCCAGCCTGGTGGCGGCTCTTTGCCGTGGAAGCGGATGTACTGGTCGCGGGTGAACAGATCGATCAACGTGCCTTTGACGCCGCTCAACCGCTCGAAGTCGGCCAGGCCAGCCGGGTCAACGTCCACACCGCCGATGCATTCCCACTCGGCCTGCATATTGCCAACGATGGGCTTGGCTCGGTTGAAGCCTTTGGCGCCGCCGCCCAGGCCGCAGCAGAAGTGGAAGTGAGTCAGTTTTCTCTTGATCAGCATGCTGCCGTCCTTGAAGAGGGGGCGCCAGCTGGGCCGGCGCATAAGGAGATGGTTAGGCGACCGACTGGTAAGCCTGCAGGGCGAAGTACACGCGGGCGCAGGCCTCGGCGTCCGGGCGGGCACGGTGGGCGCCGACCAGTTCCTCGCCGGTGAAGAACTTCAAGGCCTCGGCAACGCTGGGCTGCTTGAACTGACGGCCACGGCCGGCGGCGATCATCTTGGCCGTGGGCGGGCACTTCACGATGTTGGTGGTGGATTGGCAGGTGCAGAACTTCGGCGCCTCGCGGAAGGTTTCGGCCACCCATGGATCTTGGAAGCGCTTGAGGGCGATACGCATGATTCGATCGTCGAACGACACGTTGTGCGCCACGCGCAGGCCTGCGCGGTTGGCGATGGCCAGAAAGCCTTCGACGGCCACCGCTTCGGGGATGCCATGCTCGAGCGCGATTTCGTTGGTGATGCCGTGAATGGCGGCCACCTCTTCGGGGATGCTCCAGCCGTCGGGGCGGATCATGGCTTCAAAGCTGTCGACCAGCTCGCCCTCGGGGCTGTAGAGCAGGGCGCAGATATCGACCAAGTGAGGCTGGTCCGGGTGGTCGCTTGGGTCGCGGAAGTTCGGCAGGCCGGTGGTTTCGGTGTCGAAGACGCAGATCAACTGGGACATGGCGGGTTTCCTGTAGGCGAAAAGAAGGCGCCCGGAGGCGCCTGTGGTCTTGCTGGGATTGGGTCAGCCGGCTTGCTGCATCGGCTGTTCTTGCTGGGCGATACCGCCTTCGATCCATACCGCACTGATCTCCGGCGGAAGCTTGGCCGGCTTGGCCTTGAGGGTGCCAAGCACGATTGCGCTTTCGATCTCGTTGGCCTTGGCCAGACTGACCAGCATGCCGAGCAGCTGCCCGCGCGCCGGAAGGTCCAGAACGTCGAAGCGATCGAGCATCACCAGCTTCAAGCCCGAGTGCACAGCGATGGCCAGGGCCAGCAGCGTGTCGCAGCGCCACTGTTCAGACTCGCTCAGCAGCTGGTACAAGCGGCCGCCGGCGGTGATCTCCATTTCGGTGGACACCTGCACGACTGGCCAGCCGGTGAGCTTCGATGTGCGGGTCAGGCTGGCATTGAACGGCTGCAGCGCCCCGGCCAGGATCTCGCCGGGGATACCGTCGGGGGCCAGGGCCTTTTCGATAAGTACCCATTCCAGAACGTCGAGGTGGTAGCCGGCGGCCTTTTGTGTGTTGGCTTCTGCGTTCTTGGCTTCGTCAGCCGCTTCGCACAGCGCGTTGTACTGGGCCCGCAGTTCGCCTTCCTGCTTGCGCAGAGCATTGAGCGATTCGATTGACCGGTTGTATCGGTCTTGGTCGAAGGCTTCGGCCTGCTGGCCTTCCAACTGTGCCAGTTCGTTGCGGGCTGCCTCGGCCTTGGCCACCACCGCCATGTCGTTCTGCAGGGTGCGGCGCAGCATTTCGACGCTGCGCTGCATGTTGGTGATGTCTAGCGCCAGCGTGCTGGTTGCCGCAGTGTCCTGCTTCAGCCCTTGGTACAGCTCCAGCTTGCTGCCGACGATCTTGAGGCCGACACCGCAGGCTGGGCATTCACACCCGCCAGAGCCTGCCTGTTGGTCTTTCAGCTGGGCCTGCAGCTCTGGCAGTTGCTGCTCCAGCTTTGCCAGGTCCTGCTCAGTGGTGGTGCGCTTGGCTACGGCGCGGTCGTACAGGCCGGCGGCTTCTGCCAGTTCTGCTTTACGCTGGCCAAGGCCTTCTGCTGCCTGACGCTTTGCGTCCTGCTCACCTATGAAGCGGTTGCCGTTTTCGATGTCCTGCTGCACCTTCGCGTGCTTCTTGAAGACCTCTTCACGCTCGGTGGCGTTGGCAATGTTGTCAGGCGCCACGAAGGCCCATCCTTCCGCCTTCTCGCTGCCGTACTGCTCACCGGTGATGGCCTTCCAGGCTCCGCGCGACTCTGCGGCGTAGGCCTTGGCCTGTTCCTGGGCAGCGCCAAAGCCGCTCAACAGCAGCGGTTTGATCTTCTCGACCTTGTCCTTGTTGGCCTTGCGCTTGGCCAGCATGCCCACAACAACGTCAGGCTTGGCGCTGGACTTGGTCAGCTTGAACAGCAGGGCACGGCGGGCCTTCTCGTCCAGCGCAGCGAATGCGCCGGGAGTCAGCACGAATGGCAGGTAGTCATCGCCTGGCACGCTGTGGCGCTCGGCGGTGCCCTTGGGAAGGGAGAAGCTGCTGGCCGCGCCATCGTGGCTCACGATGATCTGGGCCTTCTTCTCGCCCTCAGTGACCAGCTTGCCGTAGTCCTTCTTGTGCTGGACGCGGCCGGAGCCGCCCAGGGCAAAGCCAATGGCCTCACGCAGGGACGACTTACCGGCACCGTTGAAGCCCGCCACCAGGGTGATCGGCGTGGCCAGGTCCAGGCTGGCGCTGCGCAGGCCCTGGAAGTTCTCGACGAAGATGTGTTCGAGGTGCATGGGGGATTACTCCAGGTTGAGGTCGACAGCCTGTTCCAGGGTGCCAACGACGCGGTAGGTGTGCTCGAGCGAGGAATCGCCCTCGGCTTCCAGCTGGATGACGCTGCTTTCCAGCAGGCGCAGCAGCAATGATGTGGCACGGTCGCTGTCGATGCTCAGGCGGCGCTGCAGCCAGGCAGCGTCGATGATCTGGCCGTGCAGGGAGACGATCTGCGCAGCCTCGCTGTAGTCGAAGTCGCCGAACTCTTTGTTGACCGGCATGCTGTCCTCGGGCAGCTCGGCGTCGACAACGTCGCTTTCGTCTTGGGCCACCGGCTGCTGCTCGGCCTGGGCGATAACTTCGCGGGACCCATTGGAGCTGATGGCCGTTACCACGCCCTCGGTCTCCATCTGCTCGAGCATTCGAGCAGCGCGGTTGTAACCGACCTTCAAATGTCGCTGGATCGCGGAGATTGAGGCGCGGCGCGTGCTGCGTACGAAGGACACCGCTTCGCCGTAGAGCGAGTCAGGCCCATCCGGCAGGTCTTCTTCCTCGCGCTGGCGCTCCAGGCCCATGCCCGAAACGATTTCTGACACGCTCAGCGGTAGCTCATGCTGATCTCGCTCCGGCTTCACGAAGTCGGTGCCCTCGTGGTAGTCATCCGGCGCCATCACCAGTAGGCAGAGGTGGCCTGCGCTGTCGATCAGCTCTTTCCGGTTCGGCGCCTTGGCGTCGATGATCCCGGTAGCGGTCAGCTTCTTGGCATCAAACTTGACCTCTTTCATGGTCAGTTCGATGGTAGTGGCGCCGCGCGAGGCGATGATGCTCACCGCGGAGCGCACCACATCACTGGCCTTTTCGGTGATGCGGTCGATCACTTCCTGCTGGTCGTCCTCGCCCAACCGCAAGAACGGTGTCTTGATGTTGCGCAGTTCGAACAGCGCCGCTTCGACCAGGTCGTGCACCATCAACTCGTGCGCCAAGACCATCGGCGAAACGCCGTGCAGGTAAGCGCGGTCGATGAACTCTTTGTGTTCAGCTTTCATTGGGGATCCTCAGTACTTGGCGATTTCTTCCAGCTTTTTCTGCTGGGTGAATGTCAGCAGGGTGCGCGGGCCATAGCGCTTGAAGCTGGCCCGCATGTTTTCGACGAACTCTTGTTCCCAGGCGCCCGACGCGTGGAGGTCGGCGGCGGCGAGCAGCGAGGTAAATTCCTCGACCCGGTCGTACAGTTCTTCCACGGTCTGGGCGGCCATGGCGACTTACTCGAACTGCAGGTTGCTGGTATCGCCCGGCTGGGCATCGTCTTCGGCATCCGGCTCAGGCTCGGCAACCTGTTCAGGTTCCGGCTCTTCTTTGACGTTTTCGGTGGTTTCCTTTACAGAATCGGCAGTTTTCTTACCTTTTCGGGGGCTTTCTGTTACCACTTCTGCCTGTTCTGTTGCGGGTTCGTCGTCAACCACCACACCTGCATCGTCTTCGCCTTCGATGATCGCCGGTGGCTCTGGCTCTTTGTTCCGGAGGTCGTTTACGTCCACGGTGTAGGAGCCGCTGGCGTCCTGCTGAGCATCGATGTAGTCCTCGACCTCTTCGCGAGTCTGCAGCCCCATCAGCAGCTCTGGCGCATACAAGCGGCCCAGCAGGCTGGCGGCTCGGTAACGCAGCATGATCTCGGGCATGGTCAACCACTTGCTGCCGTTCTTGGTGAGCCAGCCTTCGTCAATCGCCATCTGGATCGACACCAGCGGACCATCCAGGCGGTCGCCGGTTTCCTTCTCGATGACCCAGGCGCGGCAGGTTTGGTGTCGGATCTTCGCTTTGCGGGCTTCCTCGACCTTGTTGCCCTTCTTCCAGACGGTCAGGCTGTAGCTGATCTCCTGCTCTTTGCCTGGCTCACTGAGGTCGAAGCGGAGCGGGCTGAATCGTCCGCAGCTGTTGATCGAGGCGATGATGAACTGGCTCGACCAGGACGGACGCCCCTCGATCACATACAGGTTCTGCATCACCATGAGCGGGTCGGCGCCCATGCGCTGGGCCATGTTGAGCGCCACGATGCAGTTCGGCAGGCCCGCTGGGTTAGGGTTGTGGCCGACGACCTTGCCGTATTCCTTGACCTCGGCGAAGGCGCGGTACTGGACCGGCACCAGGGTGGATGCCGACAGGGCCTTGGCAACGCGCTGGATCTGGTCGAAGCCTTGGCCGGTCAGCAGCGACATGGGGGCATCGTTGGGTTTGGCGACGGCGCTGGTCTGCATCTGCGCCAGGGTGGTGGGTTGCGACATGGTGGACCTCATTGGTGGTAAGGGCAGGTGGACCAGCGCGGGCAATACTTCGCGCTGCAAAGGAAGCTCTGCGGGTTTGGCGGGAACAGGCCGGAGCGCAACATGTCGGCGCCGATCTGGATCAGCCCGGGGAAATCATCGGTGCCAACCATCATTTGCTTGGCGCCAACGATCTCGCCGATGCCGGTTTCGGGCTTGCCCTTGGTCTTGAGCCCGATGATGTGGGCCGGTGCCGTGCAGGGCTCGCCGGTGGTGTGCTCTTCGAGGATTTCGTAGGTGCCGATCTGGGCCCAGTGGCCCTTGGTCTTGGCAACCCCGTCCACGACAGCAGTGCCGCCGGTCTTCACGTCGGCAATGCCCTTGCCGTCACCGGCTTTACAGATGCGTGACCGGTCGAGCTGGCCGGTCAGGCGGATGATGGTGCCGCCACCGCAGTCGATCTCCAGCGGCTCGGTAGTCCGCTCGACGGCCACGAACTCATAGCGCGGGCTGATCTCGTTGCAGTAGCGGGTGTGCAAGGGCAGGGCGATGCGCTCGGCCTCGGCCAGGGTCAGCTTGTCTGCCTTCCAGTCGATGTCCTGGTCGGGATTGCGCAGTGTGTGCACCAGCAGTTCGGCAGTGTCGTAGGCCGACAGGTTGCTGCCGTTCATGCGGGACACATCGAAAGCTGCGGTGCTCGCGTGAATGGCGGTGCCAAGGTGCGAGCGGCCGCTGCTGGGCGACCGGTGCTTGAGGATGTGGATGTACTCCCACTTGTAGGCACAGTCGAACAGCGAGCCCCACGAAGAGGCCCGGATGGTTGTGACGGACATGGTGTTTACCGGGTAATGGCGTCAGCCAGCCCAATCAGCACAAGCCAACCGGTCCAGCCAAGGAGGGAAGTGGTAGCGCCGCGCCAGATCAGGTGGCGGCGCCGGCGCTGGGCGGCGGTCATTGCCGGTTCCGGGCGGCAAGCTGGCGGCGCGTAGGGCCGTAGGCCATTTCCCAGCGAGCAGTGCGGCGCTGGTGGTTCGTTGCATCCAGGCCTGGGTAAACCTCTTCGCGGCAGCCTGGGCAAAGCACCTGGTCGTCGAGAATTGCGACGTCACAGCAGCGCGTAAAAATAGTGCTGTTGGTGTGAGAGGCGAGATAGACGCTTTTCATGGAAACCTCACAACGAGCATGTTCTTGCGCACCTCGATGCGGTGCAGCAGGCCTGGCTCGGACGCCGGAAACAAAAGACCCTGCGAACGCAGGGCCTTGAGAAGGTCGGGAAGGGTGGCGGCAATAACCGCCCGGCATTTGTTAGGCATAGCGGCGCTCCAGTAGCAGGTCGCGCTCGTCCGAGCGCCAGTCGCCGGCCTGGAACGGGTAGCCGTCCGGCTCGGCGTCTTCTTCGGTGGGTTCTGGCTCGTCGTCCAGGTCGGGCGGGTCAAGCCAGCGGTCGTAGGCGCTCATGCCCGTGCAGCCAAGGCAAGGCGCTGAGTGCGCAGCGTTTGAGCCAGGAGCCGATAGCGCGCCATGTCGATCCGCATGTGGATCAGGTCGCGCTGCTCGACAGTGATATCGCCGCGAGCCAGGGCGTACGCAGTCATGCCGGCCACGTAGCTCAGTTCAGTTTCGGAGGCCGCCACCAGTTCGCCCGGTGGTGACGCAAGCGCTCGTTCGATGCTCTCGTCGAACACCGTCTGCGCGGTTTGATTGAACATGGTGGGATCCTCGGTTGATTCCCTGTCTGGCCCTCGTTGGAAGGCCAACCAGTGGAAGCGGCGAATCAATGCTTGTTGACGATTTCGGCGTGGCTGCGGTGGGCGTTCTCGCCAACGTGCTCAGCAACTGAGTGAATGAGTTCAACCGCCGATTCCTTGCCATGCGTGGCCGCGATCGCTAGGCCGGCCATGCTGATCAGCTTCATGGTCAAATTCAGCACGTCGTCCAAATCCCTTGGCTTGCAGGCGTTTATGTAGGCCTCAACCAGCTTGTTGCACATGCGTTCAGCGGTTTCAGGGGTGACCATGCCTTCTCTCCTTTCAGAACCAGACGCGCCGGTCGAAGATGACTGCGGTGCCGGCGATGAAGCCAAGCTGCTCGGGCTCAACGCCTGGGTTTTGCTTGAGGTAATGGGCGCGGTAGATGGTCGTGGCCTTTTCGTTGCGGGGCAGGCTTTTCAGCAGGCCTTCCTCGTCGACGAACATGTCAGTGCCCTTGCCGTTGTGCAGCACGCCGACCTGCTCCAGGTCGCCGCCGTCCAGGTGTGGAACGATCAGGCTGCGCAGGGCCTGCAACGTCGGCGCCGCCGGCAGGTTGATGTTCAGGGTCAGTTCGGTGCCATCCGGGCGGATGACGGTGTAGTTCGTGTTCATGGGGGAGTGCTCCGGTTGATTTCCGAAAGCGCCCGAGCCGGGCGCTGACGCGAAATCTTCTGGTGCGGGCCGCTGTTACACGCCACCTGCGGACTGGGCGATGACTTGGTTCGGGGGCCCTGGGGGCCCAACAGCCGACCACGCTGCGTGCTGTCGGCTCTCGTTTATGCGGTGCTCGACGCTGCGCACCCGGGGTGAGGCTTCCCCTGTACCGAATAGGCTTCGGCTCGCTGCCATGAATCTGCGTTGTGCGCAGAACATAATTTGCATTATGCGCAGAAATCATTCTGCGTCAAGCGCAGAAATTTTCCTGTGTGCAAAAAAAATCCCGCGCATTGGCGGGATCTTGGCAGTTGGGAGGGTCAATCTTCTGGCTTGGTGCGCTCCATGTAGAGCGTGAATTCTCTATGCCATAGCTTCTGTCGCTCGCGCACCAGCAAATAGGTGATCCCGACAAGCACCAGGCCAGCGCATATCAATGGGATCTGCAAGCGCTCTCCATTGTACCCGGCGATCAGCAGGCAGAAATACGCAGGTAGTGATCCGGCGAAAAACGACATCACGAGCCAAAGCGTTGGGGATTTAGGCCTTACGCCCTGCTTGTCGTTAGCATGCGATTCAGCTCTTCTGTATCGCTTAAAGAAATCATCGTCGTTTTCCTTTACGCCACGCATGACTAAAGCCCCATCATTTTTGTGTCGATAACACGCCCAACAATCTCAATTTCGTCTTCTATATGTAAAACTTTGTATTCCGCATTAAGTGACTTTAAGTAAATCATGCCGGCATCATTCATATATTGTTTGAATGTAAGATGTCCGTTTGGCAATTTTACAATGTAGTATTTACCCTGCTCAGCTTTTGAGGCGGGGTGAACCAGTATAAGCATTCCATCAGGGAAGGTAGGGCAGGTAGCCGACACCATTGAGTCGCCAAACACGCGAAGCCAATAGCCATCTTCTGTAGCGTCTTTTGTCGTGTGGTGGAACTCTGTTCCCTCCACGACGAAACATGAGTTCTCAGACTCATGCCACTCCTTCGCTTCTTCCCATGTTAGGAGTGGGTATCTCTTTATGGTGAATGGTTTGTTGGAGAGGGCTCTGTTTTCTTCTGGTGTAACGACTACAAGGTTGTCATAGAAAGCTTCGGAATATTTGTTCCTTGGCATCACATGTTCTATGTGTGACACAACTTCCATGTTGAGTGCCTTCATGATTCTGGAGAGTAGCTCTTGGCTTGCGCCCTGTTTTCCGCGCTCAAGACGTGACAGGTTCCCAGAGTCGGTATCAACCTGGTTGGCAAGCTCTTCCAGGGTAAGGCCCCTGGCCTTTCGTGCTGATCTGATTCTTTGTCCGATATCCATCTGCTGATTTTCTGCCTGTGCTGCGTAAGGCGCAAAGCGCCCGGCGCAGATTTTTGTTGCGTGAAATCTGCGTTGTGCGCAGAATTGAATTGAACCCACCCACGAAGGCACATCCCATGTCCCCTCTGAAACGAGCACGACTGTCCCGCAAGTGGACGCTGGCCGATGTCACGGCACGCGTTGCTGCGCTGGGCGACCGCCTCGATTCGGGAAACCTCTCCCGGGTTGAGCGCGGCGAACAGAAGGCATCCACCGCACTGGCTGAAAAGCTGGTTCAGGTTTTTGACGGTGAGCTGACCGAAATCCACATCCTGTACCCCGAGCGGTTCGCCGGGGCCGATGACGTGGCGGCCTGATCATGTCGACCACTCAATTAAGCCCGGAGCAGGCCGCAAGAGCCCGCAAGAATCTGCACTTCATCTTGCAGCGGGTGACGTCAGTCGGTAATGCGCCGATCGCGCTTGCAATCGGTTGCGACGAAGCGACGGTCAGCCGCATGCGTCCGGAGAAGTTCGAGCAGTTCGCCCAGATCCTGTCGGTGCTTGGCCTGAAGGTCGTGCCCAGCGAGATGCGCTGCTTCAACGAGCGCGACATCGAGATGTTCATCCACGGTTCAAAGCGCTGGATGGAACACGTCCAGGGCCTGGACCAGCTCGAGGAGGGTTGACCGTGGACTGGCTCAGGCTCTGGCATGACATGCCAAACGACCCGAAGTGGCGGACCATTGCGCGCCTTTCCAGCCAGCCTATTGCCCTGGTGCAGGCTATGTACTTGCACCTGCTTGTCGATGCGTCACGAAATGTCACGCGTGGTCACGTGACAGTCACGAAAGAGGACATTGCGTCCGCTTTGGACGTGACAGAGGAACAAATCGAGTCAATTTTTTCTGCCATGCAGGGCCGGGTTTTGGACGGCGATTGCGTGACTGGCTGGGCCAAGCGCCAGCCGAAGCGCGAGGATGCTGGATCAGCTGAAACCGGCGCCAAATCTGCTGCGCAGCGGAAAAGGGAGCAGCGAGAGCGCCAGAAAGCAGAGCAGGAAAAGCAGGGTTGTCACGACGAGTCACGCACTGTCACGACAAGTCACGACAGATTAGATACAGATACAGATAAAGAAACACCACCACCAGCGCGCGAGGACGTTTTCGATTCGCGCACTCGGTTCGCCATGACCTCGGACTGGCAGCCAGACACCAAGACCTTCCCAGCCGCCCTGATGCAGCTCGGCATCCCAGGGATCCAGGTCAGCCAAGACGACTTCCTCGAATTCCGTTCGTTCTGGATCGCAACGCCAGACGATCACCGCACCCAGGCCAAGTGGGAACACGCCTTGGCAAGCCACCTGAAACGCAATCTCCGCAACCAACAAGCCGGGGGAGTACGCCATGCACCAGCCAACCAAGCAGGTGGCCGACCTGGTCGCCAGGCTCCAATGTCAGCCGTCGACCGCGTCAAGGCCGCAATTGCAGAGCGAGAAGCCCGAGAAGCTGCCGCAGAAGGGCATGGACAAGCTCTGGGTGAAGATGACGGAGATCTACGGCCACCGTTGGACGTCGAGTTTCGGCGTATCAGCTGACCCTGATCACTCCTGGGCCACGGTGCTCGGAGGTTTGAACAAGGATCAGCTGGCCCAAGGCCTGAACGCCTTGGTGAGCCGCGGTGATGAGTTCGACTGGCCGCCGCCAGCGCATGTTTTCCGCAAGCTCTGCCTCGAAGTACCAGGCCTGCCCCCAATCGATCGAGCCTGGCACGAAGCCCTGCTGGGCAAGTACAGCCACGAAGCGGTGAAGGTAGCAGCCGAAGCCACCGGCACCTTCGACCTGCGCCAGGCAAAAGCCACCGACAAGGCCCTGTACCAGCGCTTCGAACGTAACTACGCCATCGTCCAGCGCCGCGCTCAGAACGCGCAGCCCCTCGACGGCAAGATCGCCCAGGGCATCGAGCACGAGAGCGGCATGAAGGCCCAGCTTGCCAAGTCCCACCAGGAAGCCCGCGACCTGGTCACCGCACAGAACATCCCCACTGACGGCAAGGCAGCACGCGCGCTGCTGCTGGCCAAGCTCGGCATTCGGAGGCCGGCATGAAAGTCCATTCTCTTTGCGATTGCTCGAAATGCCAGGTTCGCCAGCAGATCGACGCAGAAGGCGTGATGCTGATCCAGTTGGAGCAGCTGCAGACGACCATCCAGAGCCTGACTGCTGAGCGCGACGAGCTGATTGGCAAAGCCACAGCCCTGGCCCGTGACGTATCGATCGCCCGCCGCCAGAAGTCGCAGTACTTCCGCGCGGTGAAATGGTTCTTGGCCAACACCAATATCGACCCGAAGGAAGTGCCGGGGCCTGTGCGTCACACGCTGGTGTTCGTCGTGGGCCGGCTGATCGCCAAGGCTCAGCGCGCTGCAGGCGAGGTGGTCAATGGATAACTTGGATGCGGTGAATTTCCGCGTTCCTGGCGAGCCGCAAGGCAAGGGGCGCCCGCGTATTGGCAAGGTTGGGCAGCACTCGCGCATGTTCACACCGCAGAAGACCGTGGCCTACGAGGGCCTGATCGCCATGTTGGCCCAGAACGCCATGCAGGGCAGGGAGGTCATCACTCGCCCCGTGATGCTCGAAATGCTGATGGAACACCCAATCCGCCCATCCTGGAGCAAGAAGAAACAGGCCCAGGCACTGGCCGGCGAGATCCTGCCCACCGTGAAGTGCGATGCCGACAACTGCATCAAGGCCGTGTGTGACGCGCTGAACGGCGTCGTTTGGCGTGATGACGTGCAGGTGGTGAAGCTGTTCCTCACCAAGAAGTTTTCCGCAGTTCCGGGCCTCACCGTGCGTGTTGTGCCGCTCGAAAAACTGGCGGCTTAGGAGTGACCATGCAAGACAAGTTCAGGGGTGTGAGCGCCCACAAGGACGGCGGATGGACCGCTTTCATCGGTTTTGAGGGAAAGCGCCGTTATCTGGGCTGGCACCGAGAGTTTGCACAGGCCAAGGAAGCCCGACTTGCCGCCGAGGTCGAGTTGTTCGGTGCATTCTTCGATCGCCGGCCGGTGGAAGTCCGTGAGGATCACGCGCTAATTCCTCTGCACGGACAGCGGGGCGTGTTCTACGGCTACGCGATGATTGATCTGTGTGATCTGGACGATGTGAAGGACATTGCCTGGACGCTTGACCCGCGTGGATACGTGGCCGGCCGCCCGCCTGGAGCGAAGAACTCCACCACTTTGCACCGCTGGATCTTCTTCGGCCTGGCCAAGGGTGGCGGGGTTGACCATATCGATGGGAACCGTATCGACAACCGTCGGGCGAATCTTCGCCTTGCAACCCAGGCCCAGAACTCCAGAAACACCAGGATTGCCACCAACAACACCAGCGGGTTCAAAGGCGTTTCCCGAACTTGTGAAGGCCGCTGGCGAGCACGGATCACAATCAACCGAGTCGAAGTGCGCCTGGGGCACTTCGATACCCAGGAGCAGGCGGCAGAGGCGTACGACGTTGCTGCAGCGAAGTATCACGGCGAGTTTGCTTCACCCAATGGCAACTACGCGGAACTACGCAAGGGGGCTGTATGAAGCTGTTCAGCGCACGTTTGGCATGGCACGACGCGTTCTACACGCCCTGGGACAGCGTCATGCATCACGGCCTCGAGGGGGCAAAGCTCGCGAAGCGTGGTTACGTGGCAAGCGAAACCCGGCCAGAGCGCTGGGAGAACACGGGCAAGTGCGCCCACATGGCGCTGGCAGGGCGCGTGCAGCACGCCATCGCCAGTCTGCCGCTGGACTACCAGCAGTTCGGGCACCACCTCTACGCCCCCGTCATCACCACCGAGGTGTCGAACAACTGGGAAGAAGTGGCGCTGGCCAAGCTGGCCGGCCACGTGCACTTGGACCTGAAGCGGCGCGGGGAGAAGCGCACCTGCAGGCCGTACAGCCGCGAGTGGTGGGTTGCCCGGGGCGTGCTGGTCCGGTACCGGCATATGGTTCAGGGCGGCATGGGCGCCAACCCTGACCCGATGGCCGCTCAGTGGGTGTTCAGGGAGTGGCTGGCGGACAACCACGGCGTCGAGCTGGACAGTCGCAACTGGTCCCGGCAATGGGGCTGGCTGGTGCAGCTGATGTTCGATCAGGCGGGGATCATCGACGGTATGTGCCTGAGGCCGGTGGGGCGCGTGCTGAGCGAGGAAAGAGAGGCCGCTTGACAGAAATGTGCGGGTTTCGGCATGATTTCCCCACTGTGACAAGCAGCACCCGAAACACTAAAACCCGCCATTGAGCGGGTTTTTTGTTGCCTGCAAACAATCCCCAGACCCCGCCATTGAGCGGGGTTTCGCGTTTCTGGAGGCCCCATGAAAGCCCCAGGCTGGAGAAACCCTATGTCAAAACCGGAAGGCATCGTCGAAGCTTTAGGCGCCTCCGTGGCGAACAAGGGCATGCTGGTGGGCGCTACCACTGGTGTGGCCGGCTGGCTGACCCAAGTGAACTGGATTGGCGTCTGTGGCGTGCTGATAGCGGCGCTTGGCTTTCTGGTGAACACTTGGTTCCGCTGGCGTCAGGAACAGAGAGAGATCGCCATCCGCCAGGCCCAGGAGTTGCGCGAGGCTGCCGAGAGCGCCGCCCGCATCGCCTACTACCGCGAGCGTTGCGAAATTGAGCGCCCGTAATCGAATCGCGGTCAGCCTGCTGACTATGAGCCTTGCAGGCTTCGGCGCCTGGAAGGCCAGCGAGGGTTTTACCGACGTGGCCGTCATCCCCACCAAGGGCGACGTTCCAACCATCGGCCATGGTTCCACCAGGTGGGAAGACGGCACGCCCGTGAAAATGGGAGACACCATCACCCGCCAGCGTGCCGAGGTGCTGGCCCGCACCCTGAACAGCAAGGCCGAGAAGCAGTTTGCCGCCAGCCTGCCGGGCGTGAAGCTGCATCAGGAAGAGTTCGATCTGTACATGGACTTCGTCGGTCAGTACGGCATGGGCAATTGGCGGCCATCCTCGATTCGCCGCGACCTGCTGGCCGGCAACTACGTCCAGGCCTGCAACGACCTGCTCAAGTACAAGTTCGCTGCTGGCTACGACTGCTCGACACCGGGCAACAAGCGCTGCTGGGGCGTATGGCAGCGCCAGCTGGAGCGCCACGCTAAGTGCATAGGCGCGCAATGAGCCGGAAGCAGCCATACACGCCCTGCAAGCTGTACGTCGACGGCGCTGATGGCATTGCGGTCGGCGACTTCATCACCACCGCCGCCGGTTCTGCATACCTGGTGCAGACGCTCCGGGTGAACCGCAAGCGGCCAGAGCGCAAGCACATGGACTGTCTGCGCTGGCCCACGGCCGAGATCCCCGCTGACGCACGCTGCTACCAGATGACCTGGTACAAGAGGTAACCCGATGACCAACTACCTGATCGCCGGCCTGCTGGCTTGCGGCGTCGTCATGTACGCAGGCTGGCAGAAGATCGAGGCTCAGTCCTTGGCCCTGGACCAGGCCACTAAGCAGGTGCGAACCCTTGAGGCCGCGGCCGAGTCCCGCCGCAACACCATCAAGCTGCTGGCCGACCTCGACACCCAACACACCCAGGAGCGCGAACGTGCGAACCAGACCAATGCCAGCCTTCGTGCTGATGTCGCTGCTGGCCAGCGCCGGCTGTCAGTCCTCGCCACCCGCTGCACCGCCGCAGGATCTACCACCACCGCCGGCCTGGGTCATGCAGAAGCGCGAGCCGAACTTGACCCAGCGGCTGCTGAACGAATTGTCCGAATCGCCAACGACGGCGACGACGCCATCCGCCAATTGAACGCCCTGCAGGACTACGTCCGCATGGCATGCCAAGGAACCGCGCCATGAGTCAGTACGAAGTAAGCACCCCTGACGGTGTTCTGCACCGCGTAGAAGCTGTAACGCATGTTCGTGACTCCAATGGACTCACTCTGCTGGTTGAGGGCGGCAAGGCCGTGGCCATGTTTCCGGTGTTCAACTGGATGCGCTTGGTCAATGTGGTTGTTGATACCGGCACCAGCAGCACCAGCGAAACCACCACCAGCGGCGAGGTTGTAGCCCCGGCCGCATCCGGCGAGTAAATAACCAATGGCCATGACCGTGAAACGCCATCGGTTCGTGGCCGAGTACCTGAAAGACCTGAATGCCACCCAGGCAGCAATACGGGCCGGGTACGCGAAGAGGGGGGCCAAGGACCAGGCCTATCAGCTCATGCAGCTGCCTGAGGTGGCCCAGGCCATCGAAAAGGCCATGGGCGACCGCAGCGAGCGCTTGAAGGTCGATGCCGACTACGTGCTGCAACGGCTTGTAGAGATTGACCAGCTCGACCTGCTGGACATTCTGGAGGACGACCTGTCGCTCAAGCCGCTCAAGCATTGGCCCAAGGCATGGCGTCAGTACCTGGTGGGCTTCGACTTGGCCGAGATGTTCGAAGGCCAGGGCAAGGACCGGGACATGGTCGGCATCCTCAAGAAGATCAAGTGGCCCGACAAGGTCCGCAATCTTGAGCTGCTGGGCAAACACATGCACGTCAACGCATTCCGGGAGCAGGTGAACCATACCGGCAACATCAACTTCACGGACATGACGGACGAAGAACTTGAACGCCGTATTGCCAAGCTCTCCGGCCAGCAGGGCTGAGAAGCAGGAACTACTGGCGCTGCTGGAAGAGCGAAAGCGGCGTAATGCCCAGCGCCTGTACCTGCTGCAGTTCGAATCGCTGTACGAATGGCAGCTCAAGTTCGTCAGGGCCACGGCTGACTTCTCGTCGTGCATGCTCATGGCTGGCAACCGGGTCGGTAAGACTCGCACCGGCCTCACGATCGATGCTGTGCACCTGCTGGGCGACTACCCGGCCGACTGGGAAGGGCATCGGTTCAACCACGCGCCCCTGTGCTGGCTGCTGGGCTACTCCATGGAGAAGACCCGCGACCTGCTGCAGAAGCCGCTATTCGGTACCTACGAGAATGGCAAGTGGTCGGGCGGTCTGATACCGGCTGACCGTATCGTCGGCCACCTTTCCGCCAGCGGCACACCCGGTGCGATGCGCGAGATCAGGGTGAGACACGCGTCAGGCGACGTGGCCACGGTGCAGTTCTGGTCCTACAGCCAGGGCCAGCACGCAATCATGGGTGATAGCGTCGACTGGTACCACATCGACGAAGAGCCCGAAGACAAAGAGATCTACCCGCAGGTCATCACCCGCACAGCCACAGGCGACCGTGGGCGAGGCGGGCGGGGCATTTTGACCTTCACCCCTGAAAACGGGCGAACCGAACTGGTCGTCAAGTTCATGGACGATCCGGGTGAAGGCCAGTACATGCAGCGCGCTACCTGGGATGACGCGCCGCACCTCACCGACAAAATCAAGGCGGAGCTGCTCAGTGCATACCCGGCTTGGCAGCGCGATATGCGTACAAAGGGGCTTCCATTGCTCGGCACCGGCCTGATCTTCGACTTCGGCGACGACGACATCAAGTGCGCCCCGTTCCCGTGCCCCGACCACTTCTGGGTCATCAACGGCCTGGACTTCGGGTGGGATCACCCGCAGGCGCACGTGCAGCTGTGGATCGACATGGAGGCGGATGTGGTCTACGTCGCCCATGCCTGGAAGCAGTCGAGGGTCACCCCAGTAACAGCCTGGGGCTCGGTCAAGTCTTGGGCCCAGCATGTGCCAACGGCCTGGCCAAGCGATGGCTTGCAGTCCGAGAAGTCATCGGGCGACGAGCAGAAGAAGGCCTACGCCGATGCTGGCTGGAACATGCTGCCCGAGCACGCAACGTGGCCTGAGGGTGGCGTGGGCGTGGAGGCCGGCCTGGTCCAGATGTACGAGCGCATGACTACCGGCCGCTGGAAGGTGTTCAGCCACCTAAGCGGCTTCTTCGAAGAGAAGATGAACTACCACCGCGACGAGAAGGGCCGGATCGTCAAGCTTGGCGACGATATTCTGGCTGCAGCGCGGTACGCCTACATGATGCGGCGCTTCGCCCGTCAGCGGTTCCAGTGCAAGCCTGTTACGCGCGGCACCCATCAATCCCATTACGATCCATTCAACTGAGGACAACCCCCCATGGGCGGAGCAGTCAAAAGCGTGGCCAATGTCGCCACCCTGGGCCTGAGCAATGCGGTGCTCGGTGACTCTTTCGACACGCCGAAGACCGATACCACCACGGCCCAGGACGTGGACACCAACGATGTGTCCAATGCATCCGCGCAGGGCCTGGCAGACGACAAGCGCCGTCGCGCGCGAGCAGCGGGACTGTCGTCGACCATCCTTGGTGGTGCAAGCGCCCAGGCTGCACCGACCGCCACCAAGACTTTGCTCGGATCCTGATCATGGCTGACACCCTGCGCCAGCGCGCCGAAAAACGCCTCGGCATGCTCAAAACTGAGCGCACGTCCTGGGAGACGAACTGGCGCGAGCTGTCGGACTTCATCCAGCCCATGCGCTCCCGTCTGCTAGGCGATCAGCAGGCCAACAAGGGTGATCGTCGCAACGGCAAGATCATCAACAACGAGGCGACCGAGGATAGCGGCGCACTTGCCGCCGGCATGATGTCTGGGCTTACCTCTCGTTCACGCCCTTGGTTCAACCTGGTGGTGCAGAACAAGCAGGCCATGGAGTTTGGACCAGTCAAAAGCTGGCTGTTCGAAGCATCGGAGCGCATGCGCGATGTGCTGCTGCGCTCCAACTACTACAACTGCCAGCACGTTTCCTACCTCGAAATGGGCGTGTTCGGTACCGGCGCCATCTGGATCGACGCTGATCCAAAGACCGGTATCCGCTGCGAGGTATTCACCGCCGGCGAGTACTACGTTGCCAACGGCGCCGACGGCAAGTGCAACAGCTTCTACCGCGAGTTCAAGCTGACAGCTGCGCAAATGGCTGAGAGGTTCGGCAAGGAAAACCTCAGCGTGCAAGCGCAGAACGCCCTGGAGCAGTCGCAGCAAGACCAGTGGTTTGACTGCGTGCAGATGGTGGAGCCAAACGCCGATCACGCGCCTGGGTCGAAGGTAAGCCGGCTGCTTCCGTTCGTATCGCTGGTATGGGAGAAGTCGGCACCGGCTGACAAGGTGCTCGAGCACAAAGGCTTCCACGAATTTCCTGTGGCCGTGATGCGCTGGGATGCTCTGCCGGGCGATTGCTATGGCACTGGCCCGGGCCGGCGCTGCCTTGGCGATATCAAGGCCCTGCAGCTGTACGAGCGCAGTTCAGCGCGCTTAGTCGAGACGGGCGCCAACCCGGCCATGCAGGCGCCGACCAACCTGCGTGACCAGGCCAGCTCAACCCTGCCTGGCTCGATCACCTACGTCGACCAGGTTGGCGGCCAGAACCAGATGGCGCCGATCTACACCCCCGATGCGAAGTGGCTGCAGTTCATCGAGTCCAAGATCGGCAAGCACGAAGGCCGCATTCGCCGGTCGTTCTACACCGACCTGTTCCTGATGATCAGCCAGATGGACGACGTCCGGACGGCTACCGAGATCAACGCCAGGCGCGAAGAGAAGATGTCCATGCTGGGCCCCGTGGTCGAGCGTGTGGACTTCGAAGGCCTCGACCCGATCATTGAGCGCGTCTTCGGCATCATGCTGCGCCAGTCTCTGCCAATCTGGGCCGGTCTGGTCGATGGTGAGCCGCTGCTGCCCGAGCCTCCGGAAGAGATCGGCGATACCGTGGTAGAGGCCGATTACATTTCGATCCTGGCCCAGGCGCAGAAAGCTTCGGCGGTTACCGGCCTGGAGCGCATCGCTTCGACCATCGGCAACCTTTCGGCCGCGTTCCCTGAGGTGCGTGACAAGTTCGATGCCGATCAGTGGGTGGACGAGTACGGCGAGGCCATTGGCGTGGTGCCTACCGTCATCCGTGGTGATGAAGCGGTCGCCGCCATTCGCGAGCAGCGTGCACAGCAGCAACAGCAGGCAGAGGCCCAGCAGGCCATGGCCAATGGCGTCCAGGCCGCCAAGCTCCTGTCCGAAACACAGATCACGGGCGACAACGCGCTCGGCCAGATCCTCGGAGCCTAAATGTTCTACGAAGACGATATCTCGCTGCAGCGGGAGGAATCGACGCGCCTGGCGAAACAGCAGCGCATCTCCGATGTACGCGCCCAGATGGCAACCCAGACCGGGCGCCGCTTCGTGTGGCGGTTGCTGGTTGATACCCGCTTCGAGAGCCAAAAAACCCTGTTCGACACCCATGGCGGCCGGCAGAGCTACCTGATCGGCGCCTACGAGGTTGGCCGCGCCATGGCCGACGAGATCCGAACCCTGTGCCCTGAGCAGTACCTGCTGATGGTCCGGGAAAACACCCCTAGTACAGAGGAAAACGCCCAATGAACATGTTCGTGCACCGTGCCCTTGGGCACTTCCTGATGGACGAATCGAATCCCGATGGTGGTCCTGCAGGTGGCGCCACACCACCCGCAAGCGACCCGGCAGCGCCGCCGTCGCAACCGCCTGCTGTTGATCCGGCACAGGCACCGCAGCAACCCCCAGCCCAAGCACCAGCAGAGCCGCTGGCGCCGGTTGTCCCAGAAGCCTACGCGTTCGCCAACCTGCCAGATGGTTACTCCATCAGTGAAGAGCAGCTGGCCGCGTTCTCGCCAGTGCTGAAGGAACTGGGCCTGACCCAAGAGCAGGCAGACAAGCTCGTTGCATTCGATGCCCAGCGATCCCTGGCGGCACAAGAGGCAAGCCAGCAGCAGGCTGTTGAGTTCCGCAACAAGCAGGTGGGCGAGTGGGAAACCGCATTGCGCAATGACGCCACGTTCGGGGGCGCCAACTTCGACGCCAACGTCGCGGTAGCGCAACAGGCCCTGGCTGCATACGGGACGCCTGAACTGAGCGCAATGCTCAGCGAATCTGGCCTTGGCACCCATCCGGAAGTGGTTCGCTTCTTCCACAAGGTCGGCAAGGAGCTGGGCGAGGGCAAGCTGCACCGCACCACCACCGAAGTCCCTAAAACCGAAATGACCATCGTTGACGCCTTCCGGTAAGGCAAAGGAGTAACAAGTGGGAATCCTCACCTCGACCATGCCCACGCTGATCGACAAGTTCAGCCGGCAGGACAGCACGCAAAAAATCATGAAGATCGTCGAGACCATGGCTCGACAGAACGACATCCTGCAGGACGCCGAGTACATGGAGTGCAACGACGGCTCCAAGCACAAGACCACCATGCGCTCCGGCATCCCTGAGCCGACCTTCCGCATGTACAACCAGGGCGTTCAGCCAAGCAAATCGACCACCATTCCCGTGATTGACACCACTGGCATGATGACCGACTACGGCCTGGTCGATAAGGAATTGGCCGATCTCAGCGGCAACGCCGATGCGTTTCGAGCTTCCGAGAACCTCGGCAAGCTTCAGGGGTTCAACAACAAGTCAGCTCGCTACATGTTCTATGGCAACACCCAGACTGAGCCACAGGCGTTTCTGGGCCTGGCGCCGCGCTACAACTCCCTTGCAGCTGAATCTGGCCGCAACATCGTTGACTCAGGCGGTACCGGGTCCACCAACACTTCGATCTGGATCGTTACCTGGGGCGAGCTCACCACACACCTGTTGTACCCGAAAGGCAGTGTCGCCGGCTTCCAGCATCAGTTCAAAGGCGAAGAAACCGTCAAGGACGATGTTGGCGGAGAGTTCCAGGCGTACCGCGATTACTTCAAGTGGGACATCGGCATGTCGGTACGGGATTGGCGAGCCAACGTCCGTGTCGCAAACATCGATGTCACCCAACTGACCAAGGATGCATCGGCTGGCGCCGACCTGATCGACCGCCTGATAACGGCCTACTACCTGGTCGACAACCCGATGCAGGGCGAGGGTCGGACCGTTATCTATGCGAACCGCACCATTCAGACCTTCCTGCACAAGCAGGCGATGAACGCCAAGAACGTCAACCTGACCCTGGGCGAGTACGCCGGCCGCAAGATCCCGGAACTGCTTGGCATCCCGATCAAGCGCTGCGACGAACTGCTCAACACCGAAGCCCGCGTGGTTTAAGGAGATCATCATGCTTTTCGACAAGAAGCTGCTCATGTCGAACGCCCAGGCGATCACCGCCTCGGCAGCTTCGACCGACGTTATCGACCGCGGCGACCAGAAAGACGTTGGCCGTGCGGGCGATATCCCGCTGTGCATCCAGGTGGTCGAGGCGTTCAACACCCTGACCAGCCTGACCATCGAGATGCAGGCCGATGACAACTCGGCGTTCAGCTCGCCGCGCAGTCTGTTCTCGGTGGTTGTGCCCCTGGCCGACCTGAAGGCCGGCTACCAAACGCCGATCATCACGCTACCGCAGAAGACCGAGCGTTATCTGCGCATGAACTACACCGTGACCGGGACTGCGCCAACCACTGGCAAGGTCACTGCCGGCATCGTTGCGGGGGTACAGACCAATGGTTAAGCGCTATCGCGTGACTCAGCGTTCGTTCATCAACGGCGCTCTGCTGGAGGCAGGTGCGGTCGTTTCGCTGATGATCGACTCGCCGGGCTCCAACCTGGAGCTGCTGGATGCGCCTGATGGGCAGGGCAGCGCCACACCGGCATTCACCGCCAAGCACAACGGTGGTGGCCGGTGGATCGTTGCTGATGCAGCCGGCGATAAGGTTGGCGACTTCATCGGCGCAAGCAAGGAAGAGGCTCAGGCCGAGGCGGATCGTCTGATCGCTGCCAGCAAATCTGACGCCTGAGCCAGCACCATCCTGCATCCAGGGCCCTTCGGGGCCCTTTTTCATGGAGTCAGTTCATGTCCTCAGTGATCGACATCTGCAACATGGCGCTTTTCCGCATCGGCAACGGCATGCGCATCGATGACCTGGAAGAGAACAGCCAGCCCGCCCGAATCTGCAAGCAGTTCTACGAGAGCAGCCGCGACTTTGTGCTGCGCGCCGACTGCGACTGGGGGTTTGCCACGGCCTTCGCACAACTGGCCGAGGTGGCGGACAACCCAAACCCCGAATACCCCTACGCGTACGCCGTGCCGAACGACTGCATGCGGGTTCGCCGCATCGTGAACCCGGTCTTTCCGCAGGGCGTATGGCCGGCCGGAATGGAGTGCCAGATGCCGGAGATCCCCCGCACCCCATTCCGCGTCATCAACGGCAGCAGCCAGCGCCTGATCAGCACCAATGTGTCGCCCGCGACCCTTGAATACACGCTGAAGGTCGAGTCGCCGGAGATGTTCGACCCAATCTTCGTGTCGGCATTGGCCTGGTACTTGGCAAGCCAGGTGGCAGGTCCGCTGGCGAAGGATGCCGGCATTGCCTCGGCTTGCGCTGGCGAATACAAGGCAGAGGTCCTGGTAGCCGCGGCTGCAGCACTCAACGAGGGCACAACGCAGTACCACCGCGAATCCATCTTCATCACGGGGCGCGGGGCATGAGCGAAGTCATTCAGCCGTCCTTCAGCGCTGGCGAGGTCGCGCCGGCAACCTATGCCCGTGTCGACCTTGGCCGGTACTACACCGCGCTCAAGACTTGCAGGAACTTCGTGGTGTTGCCCGAAGGTGGTGTACAGAACCGCTCTGGATTGAAGTTCATCACTGGGATGAAGAGCAACGCAGTGCGCGGGCGCTTGATCCCTTTCCAATTCTCGACTGAACAGACCTACATCCTGGAGTTCGGCAACCTGTACATCCGCTTCATCAGCATGGGTGGTCAGGTGATCAGCGGTGGTGTTCCGTACGAGATCAGCTCGCCCTACACCACGGCCCAACTGCAAGACCTAAAGTTCACCCAGTCAGCGGACGTGCTGACCATCGTTCATCCAGACCACCCGCCCCGTGAGCTTTCGCGCCTGGGACCAACCAACTGGACGTTGACCGCGATCACTTTCGAGCCTGGCATTGCTGCCCCAACCGGGCTGTCGGCATCCCCACGTACAGGTGGCAGCGGCGACACAACCGAGTACCAGTACAAGATCACAGCCGTCAGCAGCATTTCGGAAGGCTCGGTTGAGTCCTGGGCCAGTAATACAGCAACCGTGAACAGCTTTGACGACAAACCCGGCGCCACTCTATCGTGGGCCGCCGTCGCCGGGGCTGATCACTACAACGTGTACAAGAACAAGTCTTCTGGCGTCTTCGGTTTCATCGGGCAGTCGGCCGGCACCAACTTCACCGATATCAACATCACGCCCGAGACCGACAATACGGTACCCATCGGTTACAACCCGTTTGCCGATGGCAACAATCCTTCGGTGGTGGGCTACTACCAGCAGCGCATGGCGTTTGCTGCCAGCCGTGCCAGCCCGCAAACCGTATGGATGTCCCGTACTGGCGACTTCCATAACTTCGGCTATTCCGATCCGAACAAGGACGACGATGGGATTGAGTTCGTCATTGCCAGCCGGCAGGTCAACCAGATCCGTCACCTGGTATCGCTGCGCGAACTGCTGGCCATGACATCGGGCGCCGAGATCGCCATCACCGGTTCGAGCGATTCCGGCATCACCCCGGCCAACGTCTCGGCGGCCGAGCAAAGTTACTTCGGTTGCAGCGATGTGATCCCGGCTATTTACGCCAACACAGCCCTGTACATCCAAGCCCGGGGCGGCAAGCTGTCGACTCTGGCCTACAACTACGTTTCAGATGGCTTCCAGCCACAAGACGTGAGTGTGATGTCGTCGCACCTGCTGCGTGGGTTCACCATCCAGGATCAGGCCTTCGCCCTGGCGCCCAATGGTGTGCTCTGGATGGCCCGCAACGACGGTATGCTGCTGGGCTTCACCTTCCTGCCAGATCAGCAGGTCTTTGGCTGGAGCTGGCATGACACCGACGGCGAGGTCGAATCGGTGGCCAGCGTTCCCGAGGGCGATGAGGATGCCCTGTACCTGATCGTCAAGCGCACCATCAATGGCGCCACCAGGCGTTACATCGAGCGCATGGCCACCCGCCAGCTGACCAAGTTTGGCAGCGGCGATTACTGGTTTGATCGGGCCTTCTTCGTTGATTGCGGCCTGACCTACGATGGCCGGCGTGGCGGTAGCGCGGTGCTTCTGAATGGCGTCGACTGGAAGTATCCAGAGCAGTTGACCTTGTCGGTTTCTACGTCGACATTCAACTCTGGGATGGTTGGACGTAGCGTAATCATGTACGGCGGTGGCGACGAGACCAGCATCGGTGACGTTCTAACCGTGAAAATTACGAGTTATGCCTCGCCTACCGTGGTCATGGTAGAGCCACAAACCGTGGTGCCAGCATCGCTTCGAGGTATTCCCGCAACCCGCTGGGGCTTAGCTGCCACCACAATCAGCGGTCTTAGCCACTTGGAGGGCAAGACCGTCAGCATCCTTGGTGACGGCAACGTGGTGCCCCAGCAGGTTGTCACTGGCGGGTCGGTGACTTTGGACAGCCCAACCTTGGTTGCGCATATCGGCTTGCCGATCACAGCCGACTTTGAAACCTTGGATATCACCCTGCAGAACAACCAGTCGTTCCTGGGCAACAAGAAGCGCATCAACCAAGTGGTGGTGCTGTGCCAGGAAAGCCGCGGCAATCTTTGCCGGCCCTGATGCCGACCATCTGGACGAATTCAAGCAGCGCGCCGGCGAGAACTACGGCGAGCCGATCGAGCTTTTGACCGGCCGGGCCGAAATGGACATCCAGTGCCAATGGGATTCCAACGGACGGTTGTTCATTCGCCAGTCCGACCCGCTCCCGCTCACCATTCTTGGGGTCATGCCGAATGTCCAGGCCGGTGGCTGAAATGTTGCCGGTGAATGACCGGCTGATCGAAATGACGGTGGCAAACGCTCGCATGCAGGATCGCCTGGAGTTCGAATGCCTACGCGGCCTGACCGTGGAGCAAGAGCTGCGCGACTCGGTGGGAAAGAGTGCGAACCCGCGTGCCTATGTCGTGAACGGCCGAGTTGTGGCCATGTTCGGCGACATCAAGCACGACGAGCGCATTGGTGTTCCATGGTTGATCAGCACCACCGAGATCGCCAAGCACCGCCGGGCCTTCCTGATCGAGTGTGACCGAGAGGTCGCCGCGATGCGCCAGCGCCACCAGGTGCTGATCAATTACACCGATGCCCGCTACGTCAAAGCCCTCCGCTGGTTGCGCTGGCTCGGTTTCCAGATGCATGAGGCCGTGCCCTATGGGGTCAACGGCGAGTTGTTCCACCCAATGACTTTGAGGGGGCTCTAATGGGCGCAGCAGCAGGTGCTGGCGCAGCAGCGGGCGGTGGCCTGCTCAGCGCGTATTCCCAGATCCAGCAGGGCAAGGATGCGGTAAAGGCCGCCAACCGCCAGCAGCGTTACCTGAACGACCAAGCGCGTGACGTCATCAACCAGGGCGACTTCGCCGCCGACATGGCGAACGAGCAGGGTAGGCAGACGGCCGCAAGCCAGCGGACGGCCTTTGCCGCCAACGGTGTGGTTGTTGGGCAGGGTTCAGCTGGCCGCGTGGAGCAAGGCACCATCGACCTTGCCCGCCAGGACGCTGACCAGCTACGTCGCAATGCCTTCAACCAGGCCATGGGTTTGGTTGACCAGGGCAACGAAGGGGTAAGGCAAGCCAAGGCCGATTTCCTTACTCGACGCCTGAATGCCTTCGGCTCACTTCTCACCGGCGGCGGCCAGGCTGCCAACATGTACAGCAGGGGTTGACCATGGCTGCAAGAATTCCGCAATACCAGCGCCGGGTGGGCCCCGAGGTCACAGGCGCTCCGCGTGTGGCCCAGGCATCTGTCGATGCTTCTGGATTGGCACGGGGCCTGTCCAGCTTGGCTGGCGATCTGGCCGACATTCACCAGCGCGAGGTGCAGGAGGCGAACCAGACCGCCTTGCTCAACGCTGACAACCAGATGGGCGCTTGGCAAAACAATGCTCTGTTCAACCCCGAGAACGGCGCATTTACCAGGAAAGGGTCGGCAGCCCTCAACATCAGCCAGACCGTTCTGGGTGACTTCGACAAGCAGCAGCAGGCCATTTACGACAAATTGGCCAATGAGCAGCAGCGCCAAATGTTCCGCCAGTCGACCCTGCAGCGCCGCTCGAACCTTGAGGCGAAGCTTGGAAGCTACGAGTTTGGCGAGCAGCAGCGGTACAAGGATGACGTAGACAAGTCATCCATTCAGCTGGCCATGGACAGCGCGGCGCTGAACTACAGCGACCCCGAGGCAGTGGCGCAGAACCGGGCAAAGATGGATGCAGTCCTGCAACTGCGCGGGGCTCGCAACGGCTGGTCACCAGAGGAAATGCAGGCTCAGCGCCAGCGAATGAACAGCAGCCTGTCGCAAGCGGTGATCCAGCGGACGCTGGTCGACTCTCCGCAGAAGGCCCGCGGCCTGTACGAGCAGTTCAAGGATGGCATGACTGCCGAGGATCAGATTCGGGCAACCAATAGTATCGACCAGGGTTTTCGGCGCCTTGAGGCCGAAGCCCGTCAGCGGCAAGTGGAGGCCCGGCAGTTGCAGGCCATTGCCCGGGTCGAGCTGCAATCCCGCGTGCAGGATGCCCAGGCGGCGTACCTGCAGGGCTTTGAATTCGAAAACCCACCGTCCCGTGCGGACTTCAACGCGGCCTATGGCGACAAGGGCGGCCAGGCCTACGATTCATTTGCCAAGGTTCAGGCCGTGGCCCCGGCAATCCGCGAGTTCGCCACGGCAACGCCGCAAGAACGCCAGCAGATCCTGGCCAAGTTCCAGCCCGCCCAAGGCGGAAGCGCGGGTGCTGGCTTTGCCGAAGATGACCAACTGTATCGACGCCTGGCCACCGTCGCGACCGGGCTGATGAAACAGCAGCAGGATGACCCGGCAGCTTATGTCGCGAGATACAGCCCTACCGTGCAGGAGTCGTTCAATGCTGCACAGCAGGCAGGCACGCCCGAGGCCTATCAGGCCTATGCCGATGCAACCATTGCAGAGCAGCGCCGCCTTGGCGTTCAGTCCCCGAAGTTGCTGCCAGCCGCTGCAGCCGACCAGATCGCCGCCGGCTTCAACAGCCAGGTGGCCGGCGGTGAAAATGCCGCCACGCTGATCGAGCAACAGCAGGCTCAGTGGGGCGCCAACTTCCCGCTCATTGCCCAGCAGTTGGGCAAGAAGCTGCCACCCGAGGCTCAGGTGATCGCTACCGGGCTCCCGAAGGATGTAGCCGAGCGCATGGCCTCAGTGGCCAACGTCACCGAAGCAGACCTGAAAAAGGGGCTGGACAAAGGTGTCGCGACGAATGTGGCAACCGCCGTGCAGAGCGCTATGAATCCGTTCGCCCAGTCTTTGCAGGGCCAGGCCGGCGGAATCAACACCTTCAACACCATGTACGAGGCGGCCAACAAGGCGGCTTTGTCCTACGTGCGCCAGGGCATGACGCCGGAAAAGGCGGCAGAGCGCGTGGTGAACGGCATGGTGAACGACAAGTACGACTTCTTTGACACCTATCGCGTGCCAAAGAGTCTGGACACTGCAGCCGTGAAGCGAGGCGCCGATCAGGCATTGGCAAACATCAGTGCTGATGACTTAGCCATGTTGCCTGGGCTGCGCGGGGTGCCCGCCGATGTGAACCTTGAGCAGCTGCGCGAGGCGGTCGTTGATGGCGGCCAGTGGGTGCCAAACAACGACGAGAGCGGCCTGAGCCTGACCCTTAACGGGTATCGCCTGCTGGGTAAGGATGGCAAGCCAATCACACGGACCTGGGATGAACTTACAGCCGAGGGCCTGAAGCGCCAGGAAAGCGATGCCTCACGCATCGGTCGAGTACGCGGCCTGGGGATCAACAATTGACTATCTATGCTGGCGATGCACCGGCGCTCGACCGCCGCACTCTGCTGGACGTCCCTGCTGATAGTGGCGATGTCTTCGGTGCCGCATTCGATGAAGCTTTCTCAACCAACCCCAGCACATCGGCTTTCCGCCTCGAAGAACTTAACCAGCAGGATCAGGGGCGCGCAGTCGTCATGGGCCCGGAATCCTATTTGGCCCCGAATGCTGGACGGCTTGAGCCTGAAACCCCGTTGATCGGCGCCGAGCAGGCGCGTGATCAAGTTGCAGGCGCTGGTCTCGATATCAAGATCCCTGATCAGGGGATTCGCCAAGGCGCACTGGACATCTTGATTCAGCGCCACCAGGAGCAGCTGGCGCGTCAGCAGATCATGGCCCGCGCGAATGGAGGCTCGCTGCCCACCAAGATCGCCGGCAGCCTGGCGGCTTCGTTGCTGGATCCGCTCAACATCGCTTCGGCCTTTGTGCCGGTGGTGGGCGAAGCGCGCTATGCCAGGCTACTGGCCGGCGCTACTTCGCCGCTTGGTCGTGCCGGCGTGCGTGGCGGCGTTGGTGCGCTGGAAGGCTCTGTGGGTGCAGCGATACTTGAGCCGCTGCCGCTGCTGGCCGCCCAGCAGGACCAGACCGAATATGGACTATCCGATTCGCTGGCCAACATCGCCTTGGGCGGCGTGCTGGGCGGAGGGCTGCACTCGTTTGGTGGCGCGGTAAGTGATGCGCTGCGCCGTCGGCTGGCCACAGAGGGGGTAACCGTTGAAACATCGCTGAATGCTGGCTCAGCAGCGCGCCCTGCAGAGACCGGCCGCGCTATCGACCTGGGCCGGATGTTCGATGAAGACCCTGACCTTGCCCTGCGCGCTGGACTTTCCCGGCAGTTGGAAGCCGACCAGGCATCGCTGTATCGATCAGCAGAGCAGCAGGCCCTGGACGAGATCAGGCCGTCTCTGACCGGCGAGCGGGTCGGCAACGTGGCTGACCTCAAGGCCGAACGCGTTGGCTTGGTCGCGCAGGACATGGCGCTGGACGCGAGCTACCGCGACCGTGCCAAGGCTTTTCAGGCGCAGCGCTTGAGCAGAAAGCAGGCTGAGCGCGCTGCCCGTGATGCCATCGCAACAGAGCGACAGCAGATTCGCACCCGCACCAGCGAGATCGACACGATGCTGGAGCGCAATCGGGCTGGCGAACTGGATCGCCGGGATTTGGGCTTGATCGAGCGCGGACAGGTGCCGGAGCGTCTGCAGCCCCAGATTCAGGCCAGAGCCAGGCAGATCATGCAGGGCTACCAGCAGCGCCCGCTGGGTGCGGCCATCCGCACCGCTCGGGAAACCGCCGAGGGCGCAGACTGGACTATCCGTGACAATGCCCTGCGCACCGCTGTGGCCCAGGCCATGACCGGTCGTGATATCGACGTTGCCAAACTGTTCGAGCTTGATGAACCGGCCAAGGCCGCCAGCGCGCTGGAGTACCTCAAGCGCCCTCAGACCAGGCGCGTCGACCCCGAGGGCCAGGCCGAAAGCAGGCGCTTGGACGGGCAGGGGCAAGCTGCCGACGATCTGGAAGATGCCCGGGCGGCACTGGCCGAAGACGAAGCCATGGCCCGCGAGATGCTTGAGCAGTTGCCCGAGGATCAGCGCGCCCAGGTTGAGGCCCTGGGCCGAGACGAAATGGCGGCAGCCGATGCCGAATCCGCGAAGGCCCAACAATACGCCAAGGCCTACCGAGCCGCGGCCATCTGTGAACTGGGGAGAGGTTGATGGCACTTCCATCGGGAATCAGCCCGTGCGCCGACGCGGTTCGCGCTGCCGCCGGCGACATGGAATCGAACGAGATTCAGGAAATCTTCCAGCTGCTGCGCGGGAGAGCTCAAGAGATCATGGCGCGCGAAGGCGCGTTGGGCAGCGAGCAGGCCTACCTCCGTGCTGCTGACGAGCTGGCAAGGCAGGCAGAACATGCCGCCATCATTGAGCGGCGAAACGCGCTGATCAACGTGCGAGCCCGTGCAAGGCTGGTGGCCTTCGTCCGCGATCAGTTCGCCGACCGTCCAGACCTTGGCGTCGAGTCGTTCCTGGTCGGTACCAACTTGGCGCGCCAGGGTTCCCGGCTGTCCGTGGCTGCCGAGCAAAAGGCCCTAGGGGATGCCTATATCGGCGGAATGCTGGCCGACTTGGACCGTGCCGACCTGACCGCCGTGCTTGTCCGGGGCGACTCCGACCAAGATATCGCCGACGCTCTATGGCGCATCGGCAAGGATCAGGACACCAAAGACCTGAACCCACAAGTGGTCGAGATCGCCCAGATCATCCAGAAGTACCAGGAAGGCGCCCGCATTGACGCCAACCGAGCCGGCGCCAGCATCGGCAAGCTTCCCGGCTACATCGCACGCCAGAGCCATGACAGCGAGAAGATGGGCGCCGCGGGTTTCGAGCGGTGGGCAGAAGAGATCCTGCCACGCCTGGACCCGGCAACGTTCCGCGAAGGCGGTGATCCCATGGTATTCCTCAAGGGGGTCTACGATGGCCTCGTGGCCGGCGACCATCTAAAGTCACCAACCGGCCAGCAGCCTAACGGCTTCCGTGGCCCGGCCAACCTGGCCAAGAAGCTGAGCCAGGAGCGCGTGCTGCACTTCAAGGATGGCGTGGCCTGGCACGAGTACAACCAGCTGTTTGGCACCGGAAACCTGCGGGAGGCTGTGCTGCGCGGCCTTGATCTGTCAGGGCAGAACACCGCACTGATGCGCCGTCTAGGAACCAACCCTGAGGCCAACCTGAACATGGCCATGGACGTAATCAAGGAAGATGTGCGCGCCGGTGGCGACCCAGCCGCCTTGGCCAACTTCAACACCGCCCGACGTGGCGTTATCGACAACCGCTTCAAGGAGATCAGCGGACAGACGCGCATCCCAGGCAACGCCACCCAGGCTCGCGTAGCGGCAAACGTCCGGGCTTGGCAGTCGCTGTCGAAGCTCGGGGGCGCGCTTCTTTCCAGCTTCACCGATCTGCCGGTTGCAGCCAGCGAAATGCGGTACCAGGGCCAGAGCTTCCTTGGCAGTCTGGCAGAGATGGGCGCGGGCTTGATGAAGGGCAGGGGAAGCGCTGAGCAGCGCCAGATCCTGTCGGCCTATGGCGTGTACGCCGACTCCATGCGTGGCGAGATCATGCGCCGCTTCTCTGCCGATGACTCTGTCGGCGGCAAGATGTCCCGCGGCATGAGCCAGTTCTTTCGGCTCAATGGCCTTTCGTGGTGGACCGACGCCAACAAGGCCAGCGCCGGCCTGATGATGGCGCACAACTTGGCGCAGAACAAAGGCAAGGCTTGGGGATCGCTGAATGGAGATTTCAAACGCGCCCTGGGCCTGTACGACCTAGACGCAGGCAAGTGGGATCTACTGCGCGAAATGGACACTCGCATGGCTGATGGCCGGGATTATATGACCCCTGATGGCATCCCAGGCATCAGCGATGAACGCATCGGCCAGTACCTGGCAGAGCGCAACCGCCCAGTATCGGCCGGCGCAATCCGAGAAACCCGGCAGGACTTGGAGCGCAGCCTGCGCGCCTACGTCAATGACCGGGTTACCTATGCCGTGCTGGAGCCGGACGCGCGAACCCGATCGATCATGAACCAGGGCACTCAACCCGGCACCGTTCCCGGCGACCTGCTGCGCTTCGTTACCCAGTTCAAGAGCTTCCCGGCGGCCTACATGCAGAAGACGCTGGGCCGCGAACTATATGGTAGGGGCTACACGCCGACTGCCCTGGGCAACAGCTTCCGTGGTGGCCGTGACCTGGTTCAGGCTTTACGCAACGGCAACGGAGAGCGCTTGGCCTTGGCCCAGTTGATCTTGTGGACAACGGCCTTCGGATACCTGTCCATGGCTTCCAAGGATGTGACCAAGGGACGCGAGCCGCGTCCAGCAGATGACCCAAAGACCTGGCTGGCGGCCATGGTGCAGGGCGGTGGCCTGGGCATCTTCGGCGACTACCTGTTCGGCGAGGCCAACCGGTTCGGTAATACCGCGCTGGAGTCAGCTGCGGGGCCAGCATTTGGCACTGCTGCCGATCTGATCAACCTGTGGGCGAGGGCGAAAGAAGGGGATGACACGGCCGCATCTGCGCTGCGCCTAGCCCAAAACAACACCCCTTTCATGAACCTGTTCTACACCCGAATCGCTCTCGATCACCTGTTCCTTTATTCGGTACAGGAGGCCATGAACCCAGGCTCTTTGCGCCGAACCGAAGAACGCATCCGGCAGCAGAACGGCCAAGAGTTCCTTGTCCGGCCATCTCAGAGCTACCAGGATCCGCTTGGAATTGCACGGTGATATCTCCGTTCCTGCATGGGCGATTGGATGAATGGCTATCACCTTGACATCAAAATTTAGGGTAAATTTTCGGTGCGCCACTCTCGGCGCCCATGGATGATCATCATGAAAAAGCTTATTGCTGTTATGTTGCTGGGTATGTTTGCCTCAATGGCGCAGGCGGGGAACTGTGATCACAGTTATGACACTGCTAAAGATGGTTCTCGCTGCGGTGGTCGCTCTGCCGATTCACGTCCTGGTGGCTAATCCGTTCTAATTCAAGAAACCCGCTCCGGCGGGTTTTTTCATGCCCAATGCAAAACCCCCGGACGCTCGCAACGTGCCGGGGGTTTTTGTTTCCACCCCATGTATAGCCCCATGAGGAAGACGTAGATGCAGTTTACCTAACCCAGCAGATCGACCCAAGAGAGCCCCGCCAAGTGCGGGGCTTTCGCATTTCTGGAGTACTCAAAATTGACCGTCTCGACTACCGAAAGCGTCGTTGAATACATTTCGGGCGGCCCAGCCTTCCCGATTCCCTATCGGTTCCTGCAGGACTCCGACATTCAGGCAGTGTTGGTCGACCAGGTCGGCAACGCTGAAACGCTGGTGCTTGGCACCCAGTACACGCTTTCGGGCGCTGGCACCCAGAACGGTGGCACGCTGACCTCGGCCTACGCCGCCAGCGTGCTGGCAACGCCAGGGGGATCACTGACGATCTCCCGGGTGATGATCCCGGTACAGCCAACGGATCTGCGCAACCAGGGGCGCTTTCTAGCCGAGACTCATGAGTTTGTTTTTGACCGGCTGACAATGTTGGTTCAGCAGGGCATCGCGCTCGCGTCGAGGGCGTTGCTTCGGCCATGGGGGAAAAACTACTACGACGCCCAGGGGCGGCAGATCAAAAACCTTGGTGCGCCGACCATTCCAGGCGACGCCACGAACAAGAAATACGTGGACGATCAGAACAACGCCCAGGACGTGCGTATTGATGCCCTGAGCGCCGGCCTGCCAGGCACGAACTACGCGTTCCCATGGTCCACCACCACCACGCAGAGCACGCAGACCCTTACGCCTGGCTTCACATTCGCCAGCGCCACGCTGTATCTGAACGGCATCGCGCAGCCATACGGCAAGGCCTTCGCGGTCGTGGCCAACCAGATCGTGCTGGCCGAAGCGATTCCGGCAGATACCGAGGTGTACGCAATCCTTGGGCAGAGCGTGGTTCCAACCCCGCCAACTGAGAACGCTTTTGACCTGTACGACTACGCGGCCTTGCGCGCTTACACCGGTCCATCTCAGGTAGTTCACATTACAAAGGCTGGCATTGAAGGATTCTTTTACCTAGATCCTCTGTCATCTTTGACCGATGACGGAGGGGTCACAATTGTAGATGTTGGCGGCAGGGTATGGCGGCGCCTCCTTGGTTCCTTTGTCGATCCCAAATGGTACGGCCTTGTTAGCGGCTCTACGTCTGACGGCGCGCCTGCGATTCAATCCGCAGTGAACGCGGCAAAATCACTTGGTATCCATGTGTCGACATCTGGAAGCTTTAGCCTTCTGACCACAGTCACGGCACGAAATGTTGGCCTTGATCTCGGAAACGCACAATTCACTTTGAGAACACCGGATCAAATAGGCTTTATCATTGGCGGAAGTTCGTCTCTTGGATGGGCTCCGCGCCAGGAAATAGGAACTTGCTTACGTCAGGATGGCACACGCGACACACCTTGCATTCGAGTAGCAGGGACAAAGGGAGGGTTTTTTGAGATAGGACGAACTACGCACCTTCAGGTGTACGCATCAACAACGCTGTCAACAGATGGGAGTATTGCCTATTCCCAATTCAAGGGCGGTCAGTGGGATAAGCTGTCACTTGATACCGACCCAGCAAACGCTGGTGGAGATACTAGCGGCGGCATTGGCAGTAGCGTCCAGTGGATCAACGAAAACATGTTCTATGTGAGCCGCTGCTTTGAGTTCTATATGGGCGGGTCTTATCGACACAATCACAACAGGTTCTACGGACTGACGCTGGAGAATTCCGCCACATTCAACATGCAGGCCGGTAACAAAAACAGGTTCTATAACCTCCGCTTTGAAGCTGGCCCCACAACGATCATCTTCGGGGTCGAGACGGCCAACAACAGGCTAATGAACAGCTGGGATCCGGGCAACGATGATACCCCTAGCTCTATCGTGTCTGGAAGTATCGTTGATCTTGGCGTTGCAAACGTGGTCTATGACGACTTCGGGGAATGCAGGAATACGGCTTGCGTGGCATCTGCCGATATTAGCGATCCCCTGGTGGGCAACAGGTCAGGGGAGCTTAGCTCAAGGCAGCCGCATCTACAGCGCGTCGGCGGGTCTGGCGGCAATCAGCCTATGTGTTATTCGGATATGCTGCCCATCGAAAATAACCTGTTCTTCTACTTCTTGTATGGCGGAGCCGACCCAGGAGACACTGTTTTATACCGGCCGCTTCTTGAGTTTTACGACAAAAATCTCGTTCCTATCAATGCGTCTGCCAGCTGGATTACTGGTAACGCCATTACAACCGTTTCCGGAAACCAGATAAGCACTAGTGCTGGCCAGCCATTTTCTTATGCAACTGTTCTGCAATCCGCACTGGACGGCGGGGCGGCGTACATGAGGGTTGCGATTCGAGTCTCAAGCTCACAAACAGCTAACGCACTGGCGAGGCGCTTAAAAATATTCGCTTCATATGCGCATGGCTCCCAGTATCAGTCAGCAGCCTATCAACAGCGAACTCTTAAGACGGTCGTAACTACTGCCCCTACTTCTGGCTATGTTCCAGTTGGTCACGAAGTCACACTAAATACCGGCGCGAGTTTTTATATATGCACGTTTGCATTCGAAACAACCCTTACCGCAGCGGCAGCGTCAGGCGCAACGGCCCTGACAATAGCGGCGGGCACTGGAGTTGCCATTGGTGATCGTGTGGGCGTGAACATGGATAACCGGGATACCCACTGGACGACCGTAAGCGCAATCAGTGGAACCTCCCTTACGCTAACAGCAAGCCTGACAGCAGCTTCCGCGTCTGGTTCGCGAGTTGTTTTCAATCGACAGGTTACAAAGTGAGGATGGTTTTATGGCATTGACAAAACTGACTCGCGGCTCGCACAAGACAGCGGACTTCGAGAAACCGATCTACAAGAAGCGCACGGACTTTTTCTTTGGCGCGACCTTGGCGGCCAATGACGAGGTTCTGCTGTGGTCTGCTGACCGTGGTGGCGACGGCAACTTCTACGCCTGGCGCGGCGGATTCCCCAAGGTGGTGGCGGCTAACATGTCGCCGGCTACCTCTGGCGGTCTTGGCCCTAATGCCTGGGTGAGCGTGGGCGATGCCAGCGTTGGCCGCTCGTACGCCACGCCAATGATGTTTGGGGCGCTGGGCGGGAACGCTGACGATAAGCTGGCGCTACAGCGCTGCATTGACTTCTGCCAGGCTACCGGCGCAGAGATGCGCCTTGACCGCAAGCACAAGACCAGCGGCACGCTGAACGTCACCAGCGCTATCTCGATCACCGGCACGCTTGGCGCGTCTGCCATCGACTGTACCTTTGCTGCTGGCGACGTGCTGCGCGTATCCGTCACCAGCGGCCAGTTCAACGGTGGCATGACGCTAAATGGCGTGGAGATCTTGAGCTCGGTAACCAAGACCTCTGGCTACCTGATCAACCTGGTGGGCTCGTACAACAACATCATCGATCAGATCATCCTGACCAATGGCTACAACGGCATCGGGATCACTGGCGCGCCGTCGCAGACAACGCACGTCAGTAACATGGTCAGCGCCAACCACTCGAACTTCCACATTGATGTGCAGAACGTTTCGGCTGACGTGGTATTTGACAGCTGCTACCTGCATGGCCAGGCGTCCAACAACCAGTCGACCGCGGGCGCCAACATCCGCCAGGCTGGCGACGTGACGTTGCGGGCAGTGAATACGGGCTGGTGCGGTACTGACGTGATCATCACGCCATCGAGCGGGCAACGCGTGCAGGCGCTCTACATTGAGAACTGCTTCCTTGACTCGGCCACGGGCTACGGCATCTACGCGCAGCCCACCGGTACCGGCCGCATCGACCTGATGAAGGTCACCGATGTGTGGTGCTGCACCCACAACCAGGGCGGGATCCTGCTTGGCGGCTCCACGGGCACCATCGCCCAGGCGGATATCGTCAACTGCACCGTGTCGAACAACCTGCTCAATGGGCTCTTCATCAACGTGGGCGCCAACAATGTGTCGGTGATCGGCGGGTCCTACTCTGCCAACGCCAGCAGCGGCGTGGCGGTCGCGGCCAACGTGAGCAAGTTCAAGATCATCGGCATCATCAGCGGGCCGTCCGGCGAGTTCGGCGCCAACGGGCAGTGGGGGATCGTTATCAACAACGGCGCCGGCCAGGATTTCATCGTCAACTCGAACAACCTTTCGGGGAACCCGCTTGGCGGCCTGTACGACGGCGCCACAGGACCATACCGGCAGACGGGCAACAACATCCCGGATTCGGGCGCCGTGAAGTCATACGCGAAGCCTGCAACAGACTGGGACTTTGACGGGGCATCGAAGGGCGCCAACCCGATTGCCGGTGGCGGCACGCTGATCTTGCCTGCTGGCGCCGGCCTGATCATGCTGGCAGATGACACGGACGGCACGGGCGGGGTGTTCTTCGCTACCGGCGGCAACGTGACCAAGATCGCGGGCGATGCCAACTTCGTTGCAGGCCCTGCCGGCGCAAGCCAGATCGGCCTCAGTTACTCGGCAGGCAACTACCGGGTGGGCAACGGATACCCTGGCGCCAAGAACATCTACATCACGACCGTGAAGGTGAAAGTCACCAGCTGAAGCTATTTGCCATGGGTTGGCGTGTCCACTCGGCACGCCTGTCCATTCCTGCAAATGCACAGTAATGAGAAACCCCGGCAGTGCCATTCCGGAGTGCCACCTTTTCCCTGCCCAAAAAATAGCCACTTAGGTGGCTATCCCGTCTTCCTTGCTTAATTTTTGCTACAGCAAAAACGAAGCATGCCTACAGGCCTTATGGAATAAGGGCTGACCCAATTAATCGACACGATCCATCATGGGGGCAACGCTGAAGCGGCGTGACGACTCAGGGCGCGTGGTTTGTGGCTTTGAGGCTGATTCTAGAGGCATTCTGGTCTACGCATTTTTGTGCCGTTTTTGGGCGTTTTTGGTGTGACAGTGGAACGATGTACCACCGCCAATCACGCTTGTACCACCGAAAATCATGGCAACGATCAGAGCAAGGAAAAAGGCCGATGGGACGGTCAGCTACACCGTCCAGATCCGCCTTAAGAAAAAAGGTGTCTTAGTTTATCAAGAAGCCCAGACATTCGCCCGCAAGCAGGCCGCTCAAGCCTGGGCGAAGCGACGGGAGACCGAATTGGCGGTACCTGGCGCTATCGAGCGGGCCAGCCGCAACGGGCACACGGTCAAGGACATGATCGAGCGCTACCTGGTCGAAGCCGAGAAAGCCCGGCCGCTGGGTGAGACGAAGCGGCGAACGTTGAATGCGATCAAGAACAGCTACTTGGGCGAGAAGGTTGATTCCGACCTCACCCAGCAGGTGCTGGTGGATTACGCGCTCTGGCGCATGAGTCCTGAAGGTGGAGGCATTAAACCGCAGACGGCCGGCAATGACCTGGCGCACCTGGGGTCGGTGCTGTCCCTGGCCAGGGCGGCGTGGGGGTATGAGATTGACGCGCAAGCAATGCCAGATGCGCGCCTCGTGCTGAAGAAGTTCGGCTACAACCTGAGCAGTCGAGAGCGGGATCGGCGTCCTACGCTGGATGAGATCGATAAGGTGATGGAGCACTTCTTCGAGGCGTTGCAGCGGCGTCCAAGCGTCATCCACATGCCCAAGGTAGTGGCGTTCGCGATTTTTTCGACCCGCCGAATGGATGAGATCACACGCATACGGTGGGAAGATATCGATGAGCACCGGCAGGCAGTGAAGGTGCGGGACATGAAAAACCCCGGTCAGAAGATCGGCAATGATGTCTGGTGTTACTTGCCGGATGAAGCGTGGATCATCGTGCAGAGCATGCCCAGAGCGTGTCGTGAGATATTCCCGTACAACACGGATTCAATCGGCACAGCCTGGTCGAAGGCATGCAAGATGAAAGGGATAGTAGATCTGCATTTCCACGACTTGCGTCACGAAGGGGTGAGGCGGTTGTTTGAAATGGACTGGGACATACCGAGGGTCTCAAGCGTATCTGGTCACCGTGATTGGAACTCGCTGCGGCGGTATACCCATTTGCGTGGGCGAGGGGATGGGTATAAAGGCTGGACGTGGCTGGATCGGATCATTCTGGCACCCGTTAAACTCGGCGCCCGGGCTGAGTAGCGGATGGGTAAAGATGCTACTTCTATAAGCGCTTACTGGTGGCAGGCATCGGCTGTGGGTCGATTGCGGTCAGTCGCGAACGGCTGCTCTCGACCCATTGCGGACGACCGAACTGAGTCTGCTTGCATTTGATTGCGGCCGATGGGATACAGGCTACTCCGACGTCCTTTAGAGATCATTTACATGCTGATCGAATGCCAAAGGTGCGATCAAGGCCACGTTCAAGCAATGCGTGTCCGCTCTACACAGATTCCGCTGTGGATCTGCGAAGAATGTGAAGCTACATGGACGAACCGGGCTGAGGTTAACACCCATCAATTTGAAGACTATGGGACGTTAATGGCCCGTATAGGCCGAAGTGGCTTATGGTCAGAATTGGAACCACAGTGAAAAGATCACCATCGCATATCTATTGCGGAGTGCGCGCTATGGGTCGACAGTAATTAGTCTCGACCGGTTGCTTACGACCCAAAGCAGACCCTCGCTAATGGCTGCTAACGGCCATACGCAGACGATTAGATAAGCATAGCAAGCAGTCTACGCTACAGCCTAACTGCCGAGTGCAGTTTACTTCCAAAAAACATAAGTGCAGAACCGTGCGATCAAACCCACTATTTGCCGGACTTCACAGTACCTTCAATTTCTCCGGCGAGCTTGTCTAGCACTTTTGATACCTCCCGCTCTAAAGCAGCTTGGTTGACCTTGATTGCAGGACAAGAAACCTCGCTTTTCTCGAATCGGACATCCCCAGAGACATCTTTGAGTTTGATTACTGTTCCGTCCGGACTACGTAAGGAAGCTGAAAACTCCGGCTCTCCAATTAGCTCTAATCCTGGAGAACATGGCGGTAGCTCAAACAAGGGTTTTTTCTGAACAAAACCTGTTACCAGATATGCTCCGCGGGGTTGAACACCTGCTGATCCGGATGTATCCAGTGCTTGGGCCTGGACGCCCCTCTTTGTCAGAAGCGAGACAAGAATTTTGGTTATTTTCCCATCAGGCTCGGTTCTTCCACTACTACTAAGCAATCGCATCGGCTCAACATACACAACCTGGGAGTATGCTACGGACGCTGGCCCCAGAGACAGGGATAATGATAAACAGGAGAAAAGAAACTTATTCATATGCCCTCCAGTCTCAGGCAAATGCAAGTGCTAATGTGGCAGCTAATTGCAGTAGTTCAGAGAACAGCAGTATAGCCTCAGTGCCATCTTTAGTTTTACTGACCTGAAGTCCTAGCTTTTCGGCGTGATCAGACAATGCTTTAGCAAGATCTTCAAAAGGCTTGGAGTTGTACTGAAGAGATTTATCTAGTGCTCGCAGATGGGCTAATACTATGGCATCTCGATGCCTCATCACCGCTTTTCGCTCATCATCAGTACTGCACTTCTGGAAAGCATCTGGCAGCGAATTAGTAGCGGACTCTGCGGCAGCCCGTAATGAATCAAGAGCCTCGTCCTTTGTCAGGGTTCCATCAGAATCAATTAGCATTTAATTTCTCCCGTTAATTGTTGTCAGCCTTAGCCTTAGCCTTGGTCTTAGAAATAATTGAGACAATTTCTTCTAGTCTTGCCGTCAGCTCCCTGATTCTAGCCAGATTAAGCTCCCCCCCCCTTTTCAAGCTTTTCATGTTCACCGATCAGCTTCGCCAGAGTCGAGATTGTGGCATAATAAGACTCATCAATAAGCGATAACTTCTGCTCCTGGCGCTTTAAGAGAAATTCTCTAAAAGCTCTCTGCAGCTGCGGGCTAGAATTTATTGTTTTTAATGCATCCTTCTGTGCTGTCATAGAAGAGTTGGATCCGAAATCATTTAGCAGCGGAGTAGGATCATAAAGCCCACTATCCCAGAGCTGCCTGACAGCTGCCCCATAACTTGAATTAACATAGCTTTTATAACTGAGCATCTGAGATGCAACGAGTGTATCGGATAGCAGACCCTTGAATGCAATCAGCCGAAATCTTATTTCTGCACTTCCCTCTTTAACCCTCCGTTCTTGAATTTCACCCGCAGTTACCCCTCCGACCTTAGAAATCACCCCTGCGACGCTAGCCTTCACAGGCGGCTGCTGCCCTCTTGCAATCGCATACTCATTGATTGAAGCGCCCAACGTATCGATCGCGGACTCTGTGTCTCCAGTAGAGTTAATAGCTGCAAGACTGCCAAATGCACTATATGCCTCACTAAGCTTATCAAGGACGGCAGCGCGCTTTGACAGTTCTTCTTTTAGCTTATCGGAGAGGGAAAGTATTTCTTTGTATTGGTCATCCGTGGTTGTATCAGAGTATCCATGCATCAGCGCTTCGCTATCTCTCGCGAGCTGATATTCAGACTCCGAAACAAATACTGCAGACTTGGCCTGGACAGCGAAGCTCTCACCAGCAGCGCTTAGAGATTTCGCAGACTCAAGGCTTATTGAAGAACACCCGCCAATACCAAGCGGCACAAGCAGAGCGAACCACCTAAAAAACCAAAGAAATTCGGCCATGGCGTACCCTCAAATTCCGTCATCCCATTTATCGGAAGATCTAGTCGCGTCTCAGAAGAGGCTCTTTCAGATGCTAGCCCATAAAACCAGAGGCGACCGCGTGTAACACAGTTTTATGGACGTTTGGAGCACGAAATGCTCCTGCATGAAAAGCTGAAGGCGGGAGAGACGCTGTTACAGCAGGCCCTTGACGCGATACGTCGTTATCACAAGCCACAGAGGCATACCCCCATTCAACGGAACGCCTAGTGGCCGATTCAGGTTACCTGTGGGTGACTACAATGGGTCTTTAGCTGCCCTCGCCAAATGCCGGTCCGGGTTGATCGTCGACGATGTCGACCGGCACCGGCACCCGCACCGGCACCCGGCCAGGCAAGGTGCAATCTCCCGGTTAGCCGGCTCGCAGTGTCTTGTTCAATTGCGCACACTCCTTGCGGGCAGCCTCCCGCTGCTGATCCAAGTAATGCGCCAGGTCGGCAATATGAATGCCTCGTGCGCTCTTCTGGCTTGCCTCGAGCCTGGTGATAGGAAGCTTGATTTGTCCGGCAAGAACCTTCCGCTGAAACATTTCAGGGGTCAGGTGGGTGAAGTAGTCGGTGCACACCTGGTCGATTGGGATGATGGCGAGTCCGTTGTATTGCGCCATTAGCATGAATGCAGTGTTCATGGCTTGCGCCCTCGCATGATGATGAAGCCAGCTGCTTGACGGGTTTTGGAACATTGGTCGTGATTGCCCTTCACGCGAGCCTTACCGCAGATGTCGCAAATGAACGACATGGCTGGCCGAAGCATTGGCTGCATGCCCTTGGGCGTGCGGGTGGTTGGGGTGTATGTCGATGTGTCGATCACAGCGAATACCTCTCATGCACTCGGCGAGCATTCGGACTGAGGTCGAGATGCTCAAGGTTCATGGCGCTGTTTACAGTCGGTAACGTGCCTGTCACTGAGCTTCGGTCGATGCTGCTGCGATGCAACTCGACCAATGCGGTGATTAGTGCCAAGGCGAGCAAGAGGCTGATCAACTGCCAGATGCGTGTTGGTTTAGGCATGTTGGCTGCCCCCATTGATGTGGCAAAGCACTTGCTTTCTGGCCAACTCAAACAGTTCGTCGGCGGGTACCGGCGTGACGGACTGCTCGCAGTTGCGCACGGCGTCAAACCTAGTGCGGTACAGCCCGGCCTGGCCAAGCCAAGCGACGGCGTTGTGTTCGGCGTTGGACATTGGGCAGCCGTGGGCTTCAGGGACAGTGCCTTCGTGGGTGCGCCTGCACTTCCTGCAGTGATACAGGCCGCCGTCGTCGGCCTCGCTCATGTACCAATCATGGCGGTGCGTGCTCATGCGGCCTCCTGCTGGTACAAGTCGATCAGGTCTTCCGCGTTGGCGGCTATCAAGTCTTCCGCTTCGTCAGGGCAGACGCTGTTGCCGATCAGGCGGATCTGGTCGGTGTTCTTGATCGGGCGCCACTCCAGCAGGCCGGTTTCTTTGTTCTCGAACAGGCCGCGATCAAGGATGTAGTCGGGGCTGAAACCCTGGGCAAGTTTCAATTCGGGAGCCTTGAGCATGCGCAGGGTGAAGTCGACCAGTGCGTAATCGCCGAGTAGCACCAGGTCGACCAGATCGGGAAAGTGTTCCGGCAGGTACTTGTGCAGGAAGTGAGCGCACTTGCGGGCCTTCGCCAGCAGCTCTGGCGGCAGAAGCTCATTGGGCACCTGGACAACGGTGACCAGCGCCATGCGTTCCTTGGTCGGCAGGGTGTGCATCGGTTCGCCCATGTCTTGCCACTGCCCGCCGGTGCCGTAGTACTTCACCAGGTACGCACTCGCCAGGCGCTGGTTGGTGCCGCGCCCGAGAATTGTGCTCAGAGGCACCTTGGCTGGGCCTTTAATCCACCATTCGAGAAGGACAAAACACGATGAGCAAGCCCCTGCCGAGTTACCTGGTGATCACTGACGACGGCGTCACAGTGACCCTGAGCAAGCCGAGCGAGTTGAACGGTATCAAGGTTGACCGCATGACCTTGCGGGCTCCAACCGTGCGCGACATTCGCAACGCCCAAGCCACTGGTGGTGCCGATGACGAGCAGCGCGAACTGAACCTGTTCGCTTCGCTGGCCGAGGTCGGTACCAAGGATCTGGAGGGCTTGGCCCTCAAGGACTACAGCCGGCTGCAGGCCGGGTATTTTCGCCTGGTCAGCGAAGACGGCGTTTGACCCCAAGGTGCAAAAGCAGCTGGCCAAGCGGCTGGCTGCTGAGCTGGGGTTCTCGGCCGCTGAAATACAGGACATGCCCTTCGCGGATATGTGCTGGTGGCTCACGGATTGAGCCTTGAGGAGGTAACTGATGGCAAGAATGCAGTTAGCGCTGGTCATTGGCGGCGCCGTCGCAGCTTCGGTCGGCGCCGCGTTCAAGACGGTCGAAGGCCGCATCCAGAAGCTCGAGGAGAAGGGCAACAAAGCCAAGGTGCTCAAAGCCACCATTGGCGAGACCATGAAGCTGCAGGCCGAGTGGAAGAAAGCGCACGACACGGGTGCTGCAGTGGTTGCCAAGGCTCCGGCAGTGGCTGAAATAGCCAAGTCTGATGCTGCCCCGCAGCAAGCGCCTGGCGCGGTGGTGCGTGAACTGGTCAAGACCGCACCGCCACAGGAAGTCGAGGAAGTAACGTTTTGGGACTGATCAACAGGCGCCGGCAACCGCCCGGCAAAGGCATAACGGACCCCGCCCAGAGCGGGGTTCATCGTTTCTGGAGGGGCCATGAAACCTGAGTTTCAAATTGTCGCGGACGGCAAGGACATTACCGCGTTGATCAATGACCGGCTGATGCTGTTGCGCACTTCCGACAAGCCCGGCATGGAGTCGGACGAGTTTGAGCTGCGTGTCGATGATCGCGCCCAGGTCGTCACGCTGCCCAGTCGTGGCGCCAAGATCGAGGTTCTGCTGGGTTATGCGGGCAAAGCCTTGAAGCGTATCGGCAGTTACACGGTCGATGAGATGGAGGTCACTGGCCCGCCCGACACGATCACCCTGCGTGGCAAGGCGAGCGACATGCGGGGCAGTGGCAAGACCACGCGCAGCGGTAGCTGGGAGGGTAAATCGCTCGCCCAGATCGTCGCCGACGTGGCGGGTCGCAACGGCTGGGAGCCAGGGTGCCAGGTTGAAACCAAGGTGCCGCGTGTCGACCAGCGCAATGAGTCGGACTTCAACTTCATCACGCGGCTCGCCAAGCAGTACGACTGCACGGCCAAGGTGGCTAACGGAAAGCTGATGGTTATGCCACGCCAAGGCGGCCAGAGCGCGAGCGGCAGGGATTTGGGCGTGGTCACGCTCAACCGTACCGACGTTGTCCGCTATTCGTTCCGCCTTGGCGACCGCACCACGCAGAAGGCTGTGAAGACCCAGCACCAAGACAAAAAGTCCGGTGTGCTCAAGGTGGTGGAACTGGAGAACGGCGAGGCCCCAGAGGGGCTGCCGGCGGTACATACCGACCGCCATATCTATCCAGACGAGTCTGCAGCCAAGCAGGCAGCCAGAGCGCGATTGGCTGCGTTCAATCGCAGCACTGCCGGCGTGCGGCTTGAAATGCCAGGGCGTACCGATCTCTTCGCTGAGCGATCCATCAATGCCCTGGGCTTCAAGGTGGGGCTGGACGGCGAGTACCTGGTCGACAGCGTGGAGCAGGTCTTCACCCAGAGCGGGTGGACCACGACGGTAGAGTGCAACGGCGGCAAGAAGGGCAAGGCGATGGCCAAGGGCAAGAAAAAGAAAGCGGACAAACCAATGCGCACGGTGGATGTGGGGCCGGCGTAATCGACCATTTGCAGGAGAAACAACGATGCCAATCACTGAGAAACAGATTCAGCAGATCCTGCCCCACGCCGGCCGCCAAGCCGGCGTTTTTGTTCCTGGCCTCAATGCCACCATGGGCAAGTACGCCATCATCACCCGTCTTCGCATGGCGGCGTTCCTCGCTCAGGTGGGGCACGAGTCGGGTCAGCTGCAGTATGTGCGAGAGCTCGGCAATGCCAGGTACCTGTCCAAGTACGACACCGGCAGCCTGGCGCAGCGTCTGGGTAACACGCCGGAGGCGGACGGCGACGGCCAGCTCTATCGCGGCCGTGGACTCATCCAGGTGACGGGGCGCCGTAACTACCAGGCCTGCAGCGAAGCCCTGTTCGGTGACAGCCGCCTGCTCAATACCCCTGAGCTGCTCGAGCAGCCTGTCTATGCATCGTTGTCGGCCGGCTGGTTCTGGCAGCAGCAAGGCCTGAACGGTCTGGCGGACAAGATCGCTCACCCTGATGACGCCATGTTCGAGAAGCTCACCAAGCGAATCAACGGTGGCCTCAATGGTTTGAAGGACCGCAAAGAGATCTACGCCCGAGCACTTGAGGTGCTGCAGTGAGTGCCTGGGTCACTCGCCTGACTGCCATGTCTGCCCTGGTGATCGCGTTAGCCGTCGGTGCCTGGGCAGCCTGGATGTGGCAGGCCAACAACTACGGGAGACAGCTCGCCGAACAGGCCGATGACTACGGCAAGCAGCTGGCGGAGAAGGACCGCGTGTACGCCCGTGAGCGGGAGGAGGCCGCTGCAGCGGCGCTTAATCAACTGGCAGAGCAGCAGGGTGCGCGCCGCGCCCTGGAGGCTCGCCTGCAGGATCAGACCAAAACGCACTGGAAGGAAATGAACGATGCTCAACAAGCTCAGGCTCGTCTGCGTGACCGGCTTGCTACCGCTGATCTGCGGCTGTCAGTCCTTGTCGACGCTGGAACCGTTGCCGCCCAGAGTTGTGACGGTGGGGTGCGAGAAGCCCCCGGCGCCGGAGGCGTGGTACATGGAACCGTACGCGTCCAACTTGACCGAGCGCATGCTCAACGAATTGTCACCATCACCGACGAAGGTGATCGTGGACTGATCGCGCTGAAGGCCTGCCAGGCCTACGTCCGCGCAGTCACCCAGTAGTAAAGAGGCGAGCCGGGACGGATGCGTCAACATCCAGCCCGGCCCACCGAACCCGCAGGCCCTTCCTGCAAGTCCAGCCGTGGCCTCTGCCTTGTGCACAAAGCGCGGCGAGCCTATTAACTGTTTATCTATACAGTAAAGACTTGCATACCTATGACCTCTCCAATCATTCCCTGGATGGGTGGCAAACGCCGCCTGGCCGACCGCTTGATCCCCCTCTTTCCCCCTCATGAATGCTATGTCGAAGTCTTCGCTGGCGGTGCCGCGTTGTTCTTCATGCGTCCCCAGCCCGCCCCGGTGGAGGTGCTGAACGATTTGAACGGTGACCTGGTCACCTTGTACCGCGTGGTGCAGAACCATCTGGAGGAGTTCGTGCGCCAGTTCAAGTGGGCGCTCAGCTCTCGCCAGATCTTCTAGTGGCAGAAGATGACGCGCCCCGAGACGCTCACCGATATCCAACGCGCCGCCCGGTTCTTCTATCTGCAGCAGCACGCCTTCGGCGGCAAAGTCACCGGGCAGACGTTCGGTACGGCCACCACGGGGCCGGCCATCAACCTGCTGCGCATCGAAGAGAACCTGTCAGCTGCATGGCAGCGCCTCGCCGGCACCTACGTCGAGAACCTGTCCTGGCTCGCTTGCGCCGAACGCTATGATCGAGCGCACACGTTCTTCTACATGGACCCGCCTTACTGGCAGACCGCCGGCTATGGTGTGGATTTTCCCTTCGAGGAGTACGAACGCATGGCGGACTTCATGCACAGTTGCAAGGGCAAGGTGATGGTCAGCATCAATGACCACCCAGACATTCGTCGGGCTTTCGACGGCTTCCACTTCGAGTGCCTGGATATCCGCTACAGCAACACAAATCAACGCAAGAGTCAGGCGGAGGTGACCGGGGAGTTGGTGATCTTGAACTGGGTGCCGGATCAGCTCGGGCAGCTCTTCTGACAGCTCTGCGAATTGGGAAGGGTTTTGTTTGTAGAAGGCGTGTCTTGTAGGATGAACCGCCTCAACGACATCGCGCTGAGATTAAGGACAACCAGAAGAAGGTAGGGAATGTGAAGACGTATCAACGTCCTGTGTTTTTGGCCGCTGTGGCCCTTTCGGTAACAACGTCATTGGTCGGCTGCAATGACCAGGGCTACAAGGTCACAGGAGACAATAAAAAAGAGATCAGCCAGTACGAGAAACAACGCGGGGAAGCGATTGCCTACCTCTTGAAGACGACAGTCTATGTCGGAGAAATCCGAAGTCTGTCAGCTCTTCCAGTGGGGGCGGATTTGGTTGGCCAGAGTAAAAAGATGCTGGCTCTCAAATCTGAGGGTGATGTGTTCGGTGTCCTGTCACCGCTGTCCCTGTGCCGTGGTGCAGGTTACAAGGCTCAAGAGTATTGGTTGACGGTAGCAGGAACCATCCGAACTCAGTCGCCAGAAGAAGCATTGAAGGCATACGTGAATGAGGCTCAGGGCTGTCAGGAGCAAATTGATAATGCTCCGGCCGCAGTTACCTACATCGAAACGCCCCTCGATAAGCACGCGCCCGCTGACGGCTGTTTGAAGGTGGTTTCTCTCGGGGGCGAAGAGAAAGTGCAAGCATGGACCTGCCCATCTGAGCTGCTATCCCAGAAGTGAGATATGCCGCGTTGAATCGGTGCTTTTAAAGTATCGGATCAACGCGGCTTCCGCTCAATCCGTGTGCTATAGGCCAGCCACGACTCGTTTCTGCAGTTCACTCAGCTTGTTGAGCCTGATTTGTCGCACGCTGCATCGATACGATGCAGGTGAGACGGCTCGGCCCTGTGACCAGGCAAACACAAGGTTTGAAGTTATTTATTAAGCTCTATTTTTTTGGTGATGTCTCCATTTTTATCTTTCATAATTAGCTGCCCCGAGCATTGCTTAAGTAGTTTCTGGTATGCGGGCGTAGATACTGGAGCATGGAATGGCATTTCTCCATTTTTTTGATGTGTAAGTGTTTCTTCAATTGCGTCGACATGCCAGCACCGCCCGAGCGCAGTTTGGGCAAGCTTCGTGTCTCCGATCACGCCGGAGTATATTCCAAGAAGCTTGAATGCTCTCTCGGTACCATGCTTCATCGAGCTTGTATCGAATCCGGCAAGGGCACTTAGATCTCCATCTGCTAAGCGCTTGGCGGCTGCGTAAGCTTCACGATTTGGAAACTTAACAACCGCTTTATCCTCTGAGATTAAGACTGGCGCTCCTGACATGCCAGGCCTTGAAAGCGAATCCAGCAATATGACTCTGTCCGCTAAACGATGCGACGGCTCAGTCGCTATACTGGCTCGCTTCCAAACGGGGAGATAATAAGGAGTGGATTGCCCGAAAGCCTCTGTCAATTCTACATGGCTGAAAGGATAGCCTAATATGAAGGCATCCTTACCCACCGCTTCGTCGATTTCAGATTCTGCAAATTTTTCGATTTCAAAAATATGAAAATGATCTTGTATAGAATCGGGTAGAGGGTAAACGGCTATGTCGACTTTTCCTCCCATTTTGTGCTCAAGCCATATTGGATTCATTTCTGAGTCATATAGCGGGCAGGTGATTTCTGATAGCGTATTTTTTTTGCTTATGGCAGTAATTTTTAAGAGGTGTGGAGGTGGCAATTCGCCTATCATCTCAGGCTTCGATGGATCTATTCCACTGACTATGTGCCAGTTTGTGACGAGGAATAGCTCTCCATTTTTTCTTGTGAAGAAACCAGTTCCATATCCCCTGGGGATAAGCTCATCGGTTGCTGCATTGACAAAGGATGTTTGCAGATATGTGGTGGCTGCCGAGAGTTTGTTCATGTTTCAATTTTCGCCTGAATTTTGTTAGTGGGTTTTTCATACGAGCTGCGAGGATAGCGGTACTGCTGCGTTGCGAACAATGTCCATGTTGAGGCGAAGCGGTCGCCCATCAAGAATGTTTGCGGTTATTGCCGAGTCGCCCAATGCTGTGTGCTTAGACAGTAAAGGCCAAGCAAATAGGTTAGAAGGGTTGAGCCAGATTGGGGGGCGGAAACCGTGGGGCAAAAATGGGGCAAACCGTGCGCCATTCAATGCCAATTCATGCCTATCTAGCCACTGATGCTCAGATACCAAAAAGCGCCCAAGTCCCTATTTATTGGGGCTTGGGCGCCTTTTTCTATTCCTACTCCAGCACAATTGGTGTTTGTGATTGTATGCCTGTGCGCCCCGAGTCGTGTAATTTCAGCAGAGCTTATGGTTTATCAGGGCCCAATCTCTATTGACTGCGGTGTGTTCTTGACGGAGAGGGTAGCACCGGTGCTTTTATGAAACTCTAAGCAGCGTTTGCGGATTGTGGCGCCGTGTTTAGGCACTCTGGTTGTGACTGCATAACACTCTTTTTTGTACTGGTTTAGGTGTGGTGTTGTATGCGTTAGGGTGGACTTTAGTTGCGAAATGGCTTTGTCTAAATCACATCCTTTTAGCTCGATGTATATGGCCGTCTTTCTAGGTGTATCATAGGTGATGAGCCAATCGCATTTTTCTAGCTTTTTATCGATAAGGCAGCCGTCAACCATGATTTGACTTAGCTCTATTCGATGGGCGTTTCTAATTTCTAGTCGGCTCTTGTTTTCCTGAAGAACGATGATCGGATTTGTGGTTTTTAGGGTGCATGCTGTGTAATTCATTCTTCGGTTCCGCAAGTCAGTAACGTATTCATTACTTGCTCGAAGTGCTCGGAAATATCATCAAGCATGTCCGCTCCGATCATGCGATACTCCGTGTCAGCTATGCTCTCGGAAATTCCATCGGAGATGGTATAGGCTGATACATCCTCGAAGGCTATCGGTAGGCTTGGACCGTTAATCTTTTGGAATTCTTTTAGGTCTATAGTTTTTTCCGCGATCTTGTCATGTGCCAACACCAGGTTGTTGAACGCTGAAAGTATGTAGGGGCTGTGTGAAGTGATGAAGATGCTGGAGTGATTAATATTAAGGATTTGAGAGAGGAATGTAACAATTCGACTCTGTGATGTAGGGAAGAGGTGTGCTTCTGGCTCTTCGATGAAATACATCGTCGAATACTTTACGCTGGACCTGATGGCTGGCCATACAGACAGCACAAGCAGCATTGGTAGCGACTCTTGCTGTCCAGATGAAGCGTGTGCAAGGTTTATTTTTCTGCTTTTGGATACAATCCAATCCTGATCGTCTTGGTACTCGTATTTGCCACTGACGATCGCTTCAAGTGATGTTCTAAAGTTGTCTTGGACGGCTTGAGCATTCCTAGAGAGAAATTTGTCGCTGTAAATATTTTTAGACTGTTCGTACAGGCGTCCAAATTCTTTAAGGAATGGATCAATTTCAATGTTGGACGCTAGGAAGGTGAAAATGCTTTTTTGCAGATTTGCGAAAAAGCTTCGACTGGCAGGTATGAAAACTGGGGAGCCAAAAAAGTATCCGTATTCATTTCTCAGTGGATTGGAAATGTTTTGTTGCAGTATTTGCCACTCCGAAAAATACTGAGAATCTTCTTGCTCTGTGCGCGTCTCGTCAATTTTCCGTTGCAATAGAGACTTTTTGCCCGCGAAGATTTTTACTAAAAGATCGCAGTATTTGAGAGATAGGCTAGTCTTTCCTTTGTTGTTTCGCTTGCCTTCTATGATGAAGCTAAATTCACCATTTGAATAGCTTATTGTGAAGCTGGTTCCTTCCCAGGAGTATCTTGGGAATCTTTCCTCGAAGTCAACGAGTATGGTTTTGTCAAGCTCTCGCTTAGTGTCAAAGCCTCTGACGCTGGCGATAAAGAGATGGGGTATGTTTCTGAAAAAATAAGTAAGTTTGGCGATAAGGCTTTTACCATTTGCCTGAGGACCGATTATTATGTTGACTTTCTTGAGTTCAATATCGGCTTTTTTAATTACGACAAAGTTTCTGATGCTAATATTTTCTTTCACTGTAACATCCATATGTTTAGTGAATTGACCGTGTCGTCAGTATGCCTTGATGGCGAAATGATGTATAGCAGTGGCGGTAGATTTTGTGGCGTGGCCAAGCACAGGTCCGCCGGAGCCCATTCTGTCGCCTAGGACGGCTTTGGCTCGGCTGAAGAAGGGAGACGCTGATGTCAGGTTTATGGTTTTGTACAGAATGTTGGTCCGAAATAGCGGCTGGTACAAAAATGGTACGAGCGAATGCTAGGTACTCTAAGGTCCAAGAAATTCAAGGCCTTTGGGTAGTACCTGCCCAATCCATCATGGGGGCAACGCTGAAGCGGCGTGACGGCTCAGGGCGCGTGGTTTGTGGCTGGGAGCCTGATGTTGCAGTCATTTCGTTCAACGTGTTCTGTACCGGTTTCGGGGTTCGAGGCGTTTTTACCCAGGCGTTTGGTACAAAGTACCAACCGACATACGACATGTACCAATCGTGGAAAAGGGTCGATGGCAGCACCCGCTACCCCGTCCAGTTCCGCACTGATCGCGACAAGGCGACAGTCTACCAAGAGAGCCGGGTGTTCGCCTGCAAACACGTCGCGAGGGCCTGGGCGAAGCGACGGTACGCCGAGTTGAACGAGGCGAGGGTTATCGGGGGGCTGCCCCGGTAACGCGCCTCGACCAGGAAGGCTGAAACGCTGGCGCGATCCACCGATAGCCAAGCCCTGTTGGCCCGCATACAGTAGAGCACCGATGATCGATGCAACTGTTACAGAATCACCAGCACGATCATCAGCCACAACGCGCGCCGCGTGAACCAAGGAAGAAAGCGATGAGCCAACCCCCCAATGATCTGCCCATCTACCGAGTGCTGACCGGCCCCGACAACGCCGCCTTCTGCCGGCGGGTCAGCGAGGCCTTGGAAATGGGGTACCAGTTACATGGCTCACCTGCAGTCACCTTCAATGGCAGCGATGTGATCGTGGCGCAGGCCGTGCTCTGGCCTCGAACCGGTGACTGATCATCGGCCGCCTTGCATGCTTTTTAAGACGCCGAAGGTGCAGTGGCCAGCTTCGCGTGGGTGGTCAGTTCTTCATTGATGAAGGCCGCGATCATCGCCCGGTAAACCTGCTCCACCACCTCGGCTGACGCGCCGGTTTGCTCCGCCATTTCGCGAACCTTCATTATCACCTGCTCGACCCGCGCAGGCGCACGCACGTCATCGGTCGTCTTCTTGAAGGCGGCCGCTTGCGCCACGAGTCGGCCACGTTGGGCGAGAAGCGAAACCAGGCTGCGGTCAATTGCATCAATCCCGTGGCGGACTTCTTCCAGTGAGGTGCAACGTACTTCCATTGGCGCGACTTCCTTTTCATGAGACTGCGGTTGATTGGGGGCATCAATTGCGCTTACCCGGGCCGGCCAGCGCTGCCGGCTACGGCAATCGAGCAAGGGCCACCATTTAACTCGCTACGGCCCATGATTCCCAGGCTTTCTGTGGCGTACCGTTTCTGTCTCTCGCCGGCCGGCACGCAAAGGGGTCAAATCACTTTCACCGCTCGGCCTATGAACTTGACCGGCCCCGTTGGCAGACCGGTAGGCGAGCCGCCGGCTTTCTCCAGTGTCAGCTCGAACAACTGGTCGGCTTCCAGCGGTGGCAGGCTCTGCAAGGGGACCCTGTAGGGTTCGCCGGGTTTGACCAGGCCCAGTGATACTGGCGCCCCCCACTGCGGACCCTTGGTCCAGAACTGCAAGGCCATGCCTTCAGGGAGCGCATCCTTGCCGAGCGGGAGAAGCTCGATGGTGCGGCTGTCGCTGGTCTGCACCACCCAACCCGGGGCCTGGCTGCTCGGTGCCACCAGCACCACCACGAATTGCGTCGCGGGTGGGGGCGTTGTCAGCAAGGTGAACGCCAGCACTACACTGGCCGCCAACCCGGCGGCCGTCAGTGCTTGCCACAGGCCCAGGCGTTGCCACCACTTGGCTCGCCGCTCGCTTGCCGGGGGCTCCAGCTCGTTCAGGCTGCGCTGAATACGGCCCCACAGGCGCAGGCTCGGTGGCTGCGGCGCGGCCAGCGCGGCCAGTTCCAGCAGGCGCGACTCCCAGGCATCCACTGCGGCGCGCAGGGCTGAGTCGGTACGCAGGCGCTCAGCCACTGCCGTGTGTTGCTCCGGCGCCAAGGTGCCCAATACGAACTCGCCGGCGAGGGTGTCCAGCGCTTCGTCAGTCTCCGGCTTCATTCCAGGCACTCCCGCAGTGCTTTCAGGCTGCGCTTGATCCAAGCCTTGACGGTGCCAAGGGGGGCGCCCAGCAGAGTGGCGATTTCGGCGTGGCTGCAGCCGTCCACGTAAGCATGCAGGATGCAGTGCTGCGGGCCGGGCTGCAATTGTTCCAGGCAACGGTAAATCTTTGCCGAGCCTGACCACAGGGCCAGGTCATCCAGCCTGCCCGGCAAGGTGGGCACGGCAGCCATGTCGGCATCGTCCAGCACAGTTTCGCGCCGGGTATCGCGTATCGAATTCAATGCCAGATGGCGTGTGATGCTGTAGATCCAGCCGCGCGCCGAGCCGCGCGCGGGGTCGTAGCTGGCAGCGCCAGTCCAGATGCGAATGAACGCATCGTGGACGATGTCTTCGGCCGTGGCGTTGTCACGCGCGATACGCCGGGCTACGCCCAGCAGGCGTGGCCCTTCGTGATCGTACAGCGCTTGCAGGGCTCGCCGGTCACCCTGTGCGCAGGCCTCCAGGCAGTGGTGGAAGTCGAATGGGGTGACAGGCGAATTCAAGGTGTACGGCTTCCTTGTGTCTGGCGAGGTACCCCGGCCATCCAGCCGGGGGCTTGCCATCGAGCTTAGATCATCCGCTGCTGGATGTTGGCGCCGGCGCGCGTTACCTGGCTGTCCAGAACACATAGTCGGCCTGGTACTGGACGACCTGCCTGGCCCCCTTGTTCTGGGCCGTGCAGTCGCTGGTAGGGGCCACGCCGCCGCGGGTGGCCAGGCGCTGGATGTAGCTGACCCCTTGCATGGCGCCTTTACCTTCGGCCGGGTTGGCCTTGACCAGTTGATAAGGAATGGCGCCTTTGTCTGCCGGGGCCAGCGCCAACTGGTTGCCGGTGACTTTCGAGCCATCCTTCGCTTGCCAGGTGGCGGGAGGACCAAAGTAGTCGCCCACTTGTTTGCCGCTACGGTCATTGAGCACGGCCTTGGGTCCAACGAAGGTCCATTCGGTCTGGCCGGCCGCATCGGCTTTGTCGCGGCACTCATAGGTGATCTCGCCGACCCCGACGGTCTCCAGCATAACGCGATGCCCCTCGGGCACCTGGACTGCTGTGGGCACGGCGGTTTGCGCGTGGGCGGTCTGCAGCGCCAGGGCAAGGCTGCAGGCGAGCAGGCAAGCGGAGTATGTATGGCTCATGGTAATGCTCCTGACAGGTCATTTGGCTGGGCGGTCATGGTCCACCCATCAGCAATACCCACCACGGGGTCTATTGGATGCACGGGGACAAAAAAATAGTTGCCTGCAAATGGCCGGCCGGCAGCGGGCAACCAAAGCCCGGGAGTAGGGTGGCGTCGTCTGGCGCGGTTACGTGGGTGGCCCTGCGGGCTAAGGGCCAGCATCACTTGGCCCTCATCAGTCGGCTGATCGTGCCCCGGTCAGTGATGCGCGCTATCCACCGCAATGCTCTCGCCGCTCACCGCGAGGTAGCTGGCGTTGCGGTTGGCGAGGGCGTAGTGGATCAGCCCACCCAGGCCGGCGCCGAAGAACCAGGAGAACTGCGATAAGGTGTCGAAGGCTGGCACCAGCGCCAGCACGATGGCGATCAGTGCCGCCGGCACGAATGCCGCAACGGCACGCAGGTTGACCCCGCCGCTGTAGTGGTAGGCCGCCTGCCTGCTTTCGCTGTACAGCTGCGGCAGGTTCACCCGGCTGCGGCGTACCAGGTAGTAATCGGTGACGATGATGCCGTACAGCGGGCCGAGCAGGGCGCCCAGGCCACCGAGAAAGTACACGATCACTGAGGGGCTGTTGTAGAGGTGCCAGGGCAGGATCACGACCGCAATGGCGGCACTGAGCAAGCCTGCGCGGCGGAAATTCAGCAGGTTGGGTGCCAGGTTGGTCAGCACGTAGGCCGGGGCGACGAAGTTGGCCATGATGTTCACTGCCACGGTCACGATCAGGAAAGCCAGGCAAGCCAATACCAGGCCGGCGGTGTTGGGGATGGCCGCAACGATTTCGGTCGGGCTCTGCACCAGCTTGCCATCGATGCTGAACTGCGCACCGGCCAGTACCACTGCAATCAGGGCAAAACCAAGCATGTTCACCGGCAGGCCCCAGAAGTTGCCTACACTGATGGTGCGCCGGTCCGGGCAATTGCGCGTGAAGTCACAGAAGTTGAGAATCATGGTGCCGTACAGCGAGACCCACAGCGCAGCAGCGCCGAGCACTTTCAGCCACATGGCAGAACCGGTCGGGGCATTGCCGCTGGACCAGGCGATCGACAAGCCGCTGCGCCAGTACATCCAGCCGGCCAGGCTGGCGAAGGCGACCAGAATGATCGGCCCGGCCAACGACTCGAAGCGGCGCACCATTTCCATGCCGTAGGCGAAGATCGCCACCTGCACGCACCAGATGCCGAGGAAGGTGACCCAGCCCAGGCTCGACAGCCCGAGGATGCTGTTCTGGTCGTAGGCCTTGAGTTCTGGGGCGATGGCGGTGAGCAGTACACGCAGCACCACCGAAGCCAGGTAGGTCTGGATGCCGAACCAGGCAATGGCGATCACCGCGCGGATCAGTGCCGGAATCTGGGCACCATGGATGCCGAAGCTGATGCGGCACATGACCGGGTAGGGCAGGCCGGTTTTCTGACCCATGTAGCCGGACAGGTTCATCAAGCCGTAGATCACCAAGACACCGAGGGCGAAGGCGGCCAGGATCTGCGCCCCGCTCATGCCCAGGGCGAACAGCCCGATGGCGAACGAGTAGTTGGCCATGTTGTGCACGTCGTTGGTCCACAGCGCGAACAGGCTGTAGCGACCCCAGGTGCGCTTGGCGGCACGGGTAGGGGCCAGGTCGGCACTGTACAGGCGCGGGCTCAATGTCACCTGGCCGGGATCCGCCGTGGCGGTGGGGCGTGCATCAAGCTGGCTAACATCGGAACGCGAAATCGACGCCATCGGGACTCCATGATGGTTGTGTACTTTTGTTTTTGGATTTGTATACAAACAAGATTCGTACCAATCGGTCAGGCGCAGGTAATTACAGCGGGTTGCCGGTCTCTAACCGATCATTGCCTAGCGGGCGCGTATTTGAGTTGGGAATTTTGTGCACATTTCAGGTGCGCATTTGTTACCCCGCGCGCCAAGCCGAGGCGCTTGCTGTGAACAACGCAGATACACTCAGGCCATTGGTCAGCAAATGATCGGCAAATGGCCTGAAAGCGAACACAGTAGCCGCATTTGGCTGCAAGCAACGGCTGCACAGGCCCGTTTTCCAACAGGGATCCGTATCGATGTTCACCTCAGTGCGCCGCGCTGTGCGGCTTGCGATGGCCATTGCCGGCCTGTTCATTCTCGGTGCCTGGCACAGCGCTCAGGCGCAGTCGCTGCCCAGTGCTGCCGAGCTGCAGCGGTTGGCACCCGCCGCCAGTCTGGCGACCTTGGCCCTGGCGCTTACCGCCTATCACTGTGCGAGCCAGGGGGGAGGGGACAAATTGCTGACCGTTATCGATTATTCCAGGGCCTCGCGTGACAAGCGCTTGTGGGTGTTCGACCTGCGCGCCAGGCAGCTGTTGTTCGAAGAGTGGGTCACCCATGGCAAGAACAGCGGCGCCGATCTGCCGAACGCGTTTTCCAACGCGCCGAACAGTTACCAGTCCTCCGTCGGCCTTTATGAAACCGGCCAGGCCTACAATGGCAAGCATGGGCGCTCGTTGCGCCTGCAGGGGCTGGAGCCAGGGTTCAATGACAACAGCATGGCGCGGGCGATCGTCATGCATGCCGCAGCGTACGCCGACCCCAGCGTGGTGCCTAGCCTCGGCCGCCTCGGGCGCAGCCAGGGTTGCCCTGCCGTGCGCCCGGCGATTGCCGAGAAATTGATCCACACGCTGCAACGCGGCAGCTACGTGTTCGCCTACTACCCGCAGCAGGCGTGGCTGAAGCACTCGCGTTACTTGAACGCCCAACGTTGCGTGGCAAGCCCATCGATCGCCGGCAAGTGACGAGGCGCGCTTACCTCGTCAGCAGCCTCACACGCTACGCGTCAGGCCGCCGTCGACCTTGATGTTCTGCCCGGTCATGTAGGCAGCACCCTCGCTGGCAAGGAACGCGATGGTGGCGGCAATTTCTTCGGGGGTGCCGTAACGCTTGAGCGGTACGCTGTCGCGGCGTTGCTCTGTGGCCGGCAAGCTGTCTATCCAGCCGGGCAGCACGTTGTTGATGCGCACGTTATCGGCGGCGTAGGTGTCGGCGAAGATCTTGCTGAAGGCCGCCAGCCCCGAGCGGAACACCGCGGAAGTGGGGAACAGGTCGCTCGGCTCGAATGCCCAGGCGGTAGAGATGTTGATGATCACGCCACCCTTTTGCCGCTGCATGTAGGGCGTCACCAGGCGTGTCGGGCGAATGACATTGAGCAGGTAAGTGTCCATGCCTTTGTGCCAGTCCTCGTCGCTGATCTCCAGGATGGGCGCACGTGGGCCGTGCCCCGCGCTGTTGACCAGCACATCGATGCGGCCCCATTTGCCGACCACAGCGTCTACCAGGCGCTGCAGGTCTTCAACCGACTGGTTGCTACCGGTAACGCCGATGCCGCCAAGCTCTGCGGCCAGGGCCTCGCCCTTGCCCGATGAAGAAAGGATGCCCACTTTAAAGCCATCCGCGGCCAGGCGCCGGGCTGCGGCGGCACCCATGCCGCTGCCACCAGCCGTGATAATTGCAACTTTGTCTACTGTCATGCTGCCTCCCAGTTTGGCGTTCATTTGATTGCGTAGGTGCTTCCACCATAGCAGCGCCCTCGGGTGGCAAGTGAGACAGTCAAGCTTCTCAGAGCCAGTAGTTAAGCTATTGGCTTGTTGCGCGTGGCAGGGGCCAAGTCGCGCAGACGCAGACCGGCGGCACGCAGATGATCTTGACGTGTGAAATTTTTAATGTATTTTTTCATGAAAAATATCTGCGAAAATTTCACGAGCGCCCAGGCTATTGAAGCCGTGCCAGAGGTTGAAGCCCTTGCAAGCGCGGGCGGCATTCAAGGGCGAGTCTTCACTTGAGTTGGTTCACCCCACAAGGACAAGAACATGAGTGCCCCCTCTGCGGATTTGCTGCTTGAAGTGCGTGCGTTTCGGGCGCAGCACCCGGCCATACGTTATGTCGACCTGATTGCGCTGGACATTCCCGGGCATTTCTACGGCAAGCGCTACCCCATCGACATGCTGGAAAAGGTTGCAGCTGGGGCACCGCTGAAGCTGCCGCAGAACTGCGTGCTGCTGGGTACCCAGGGCGGCCTTTACCCCATAGGTGACTACTGCTTTGCCGACGGCGACCCGGATGCTGTACGGCGGCTGGTGCCAGGTACGCTGAAGCCGGTGCGCTGGGAAAAAGAACCGATCGCCCAGATGCTGATCACCTCCGACGGCACCGCCAGGCCGATCGAGTTCGAGCCACGGGAAGTGCTGGCCCGCGTGCTGCAGCGCCTTGCCAGGCGTGGGATACGCCCGGTGGTGGCGTTCGAGCTGGAGTTTTACCTGTTCGACCGCGCGCTGGACAACGGCTTGCCGTGTTACCCGCGTGACACTGCCAGCGGCGACGCAGACGACCAGCCGAACATGCACATCGAGCGCCTCTCGCGCTTTTCCTCGGTGTTGCATGAAATGGTCGATGGCGCCAATGAGCAAGGCGTGCCGGCGAACGTGATCACTGCCGAGCTGGGCCCAGGCCAGTTCGAAATCAACTTCTTGCACAGCGACGATGCCCTTGCCGCGGCTGACTGGTCGGCACTGTTCTGCCGCAGTACCCGGGGCATTGCCCTGAAGCACGGCTACCGCGCCAGCTTCATGAGCAAGCCCTACCTGGATGCGCCAGGCAGCGGCATGCACGTGCACGTCAGCCTGTACGACAACGACGGCAACAACCTGCTCGCCGCTGCCGAACAGCGCAAGCTGCGCCATGCGGTGGCGGGGTGCCTGGAACTGCTGCCGCACTGTATGCCGATTTTTGCCCCCAACCACAATGCCTACCGCCGTTACGGTGCCATGGTCAACGCCGCGAGCAAGGCCAGCTGGGGCTTCGAAGACCGTGATGCGTGCATTCGCATCCCCGAATCCGACCCGCGCAACCTGCGCATCGAGCACCGCCTGGCAGGCGCAGATGCCAACCCGTACCTGGTGCTGGCGGCCATTCTCACCGGCATGGAGTACGGCCTGGAGCGGGGCGTCGAGCCCATCGCCCCGCTGAACAACGACCGCCAGAGCGGCATCGACTTCCCCAAGGACCCGCTCAGCGGCTTGGCCGCCATGCGTCATCACCCGGTGCTGGAACAAGGCCTGGGCAGCGAGTTCGTGATGGTCTATTGCGAAAACAAGTACCAGGAGCAACTGGACTTCATGCGCCACATCGATGCCCGCGAGTATCGCTGGTTCCTGTAGCGCCTGCGGTTCGCCCCCATCCCTTGCCAACCTAAACCACGCGCAATACCCATTGCCGGAGGACGCTATGCCACGTGTGCCCGTGATCGGCATCACCGCTTGCACCACCATGAGCGGGCAGCATGCCACCCAGACCATTGCCGAGAAGTATGCACGTGCGGCAGCCAAGGCGGCGTGCGGCCTGCCCATCGTGATACCCAGCCTGGGGGAGCTGCTCGACAGCGCCGACATCCTCGAGGTGGTAGACGGACTGATCTTTACCGGTTCGCCGTCCAATATCGAGCCGTTTCACTACCACGGCGCGGCCAGTGCCGAGGGCACCCAGCATGACCCGCTGCGGGACGCCACCACGTTACCGCTGATGCGCGCGGCGATCGCCGCCGGCGTGCCGGTGCTGGGCATCTGCCGTGGTTTTCAGGAAATGAACGTGGCACTGGGCGGCATCCTGCACCAGAACGTGCATGAGGCTGGCGCATTCATGGACCACCGCGAAGGCGCGGGCGAGCCGATCGACAAGCAATATGGCCCGCGCCACACCATGCATGTGCAGCCAGGCGGTTTGCTCGAACGCCTGGGCTTGCCGGCAGTGTTCGAGGTCAACTCCATCCACGGCCAGGGCATCGATGTGCTGGCGCCGGGTTTGAGGGTGGAGGCATTGGCGCCCGACGGCCTGGTGGAGGCGATCTCGCTGGACAACGGCCAGGGCTTCAGCCTGGCCGTGCAATGGCACCCCGAGTACCAGGTCATGGACAACCCGCAGTACCTGACCCTGTTCCAGGCGTTCGGCGCGGCTTGCCGCAAGCGCTCGCTGCTGCGCCAGAACCGCAAGCAACCCACCGCGCAGCGCGCCTGCGCGACCTGACGGAGTGAAGACGATGAGTGCACAGAATTCGCAGACCCAGGCTTGGCAAGCGCTTAGCCGCGACCACCACCTGGCGCCGTTCAGCGATGCTAAACAGTTGGCCGAGAAAGGCCCGCGCATCATCACCCAGGCCAAGGGCGTATACCTGTGGGATAGCGAGGGCAACATGATCCTCGATGCCATGGCTGGCCTGTGGTGCGTGGCGGTCGGCTATGGCCGCGATGAGCTGGCGGAGGTCGCCAGCCAGCAAATGAAGCAGCTGCCGTACTACAACCTGTTCTTCCAGACCGCGCACCCACCGGCGCTGGAGCTGGCCAAGGCGATCGCCGATCTGGCCCCGCCAGGCATGAACCATGTGTTCTTCACCGGCTCCGGTTCCGAAGGCAATGACACCGTGCTGCGCATGGTGCGCCACTACTGGGCGCTGAAAGGCCAGCCCGACAAGAAGGTGATCATCGGCCGCATCAATGGCTACCACGGCTCTACCGTGGCAGGCGCTGCCCTGGGGGGCATGAGCGGCATGCACCAGCAGGGCGGGGTGATCCCGGATATCGTGCATATCCCGCAGCCGTACTGGTTCGGCGAAGGCGGCGACATGACCGAGGCCGACTTCGGCGTGTGGGCCGCCGAGCAACTGGAGCGCAAGATTCTGGAGGTGGGCGAAAACAACGTCGCAGCCTTCATCGCCGAGCCGATCCAGGGTGCCGGGGGCGTGATCATTGCGCCGGACACTTATTGGCCGAAGGTCAAGCAGATCCTTGCCAAGTACGACATCCTGTTCGTGGCCGATGAAGTGATCTGCGGCTTTGGCCGCACCGGGCAGTGGTTCGGTACTGACTACTATGACCTTGAGCCCGACCTGATGACCATCGCCAAGGGCCTGACTTCGGGCTATATCCCGATGGGCGGCGTGATCGTGCGTGACGAGGTGGCGCGGGTCGTCAGCGAAGGCGGCGATTTCAACCACGGTTTTACCTATTCCGGCCACCCGGTGGCCGCGGCGGTGGCGCTGGAGAACCTGCGCATCCTGCGCGACGAGCAGATCATCACGCAGGTGCAGGATAAGACTGCGCCTTACCTGCAGCAGCGCCTGCGTGAGCTGGCCGACCACCCGTTGGTCGGTGAGGTGCGTGGCCTGGGCATGCTGGGCGCGATCGAGTTGGTAAAAGACAAGGCCAGCCGCACCCGCTACCCAGGCAAAGGCGTGGGCATGATCTGCCGCCAGCACTGCTTCGACAACGGCCTGATCATGCGCGCGGTGGGCGACACCATGATCATCGCGCCGCCTTTGGTGATCAGCCTTGCCGAGATCGACGAGCTGGTGGCAAAGGCGCGCAAATGCCTCGACCTCACGTATGAGGCTGTTCGCTGAGCGGCAGGTAGCCTCAGCGGGGCTGCAAAGCGGCCCCGGTTTGCCTGGCTGGCACGCGCAAGGCCTGGAAGCATTTTGCTTTGCAGGTTGAATCCTGTACTTTTCAGGGCATTGTTTTTCCGTCCGAACGTCGCGATTCAACTATGAAAGTGCACGAAGAAATTGAAGGCCTGGCAGTACTGATTCGCGACCTGCGCAAGTTCAAGGGCCTGACCCTTGGCGAGCTGGCCCAGCGTATCGGCCGCTCGGTGGGGTTCCTGTCCCAGGTCGAGCGCGGTGTTTCGCGCCCGACCGTCGCCGACCTGACGGCCATCAGCGAAGAGCTCGGTGTGTCGACTGCCTACTTCTACAAGCTGGCCAAGCCCCGCGAGCTCGGCTGGGTCACCCGCCCGCACGAGCGCCGCACCTTGCACCTGGCCGGTGGCATCACCGACGTGCTGGCATCGCCCAGCATCAGTGGCGCCTTCTCCATGCTCGATAGCCACCTTGAACCTGGGGCGAGCAGCGGCGAGGAGTACCTGGACGACAGTTCAGAGCAGGGGTGTTTCGTGCTCGAAGGCGAATTGACCGTGTGGCTCGACGGCGGTGAGCCCGTTACCCTGCGCGCCAATGACAGTTTCCAGCTGCAGCCACATGCCAGCTTTCGTTATGCCAACCTGACCGGCAAACCAACGCGGGTGTTGTGGGTATTCAGCTGATGGAAAGATGACCTGCAAACACTGGGGTGGCTGCATGGGTTATCCTTGCACCCCGCAATCAACCACAAGCAGTGAATTGAACGATGGGTTTTGAACAACTAGCAGAGCTACGCGACCGCCTGCGGGCGGAGAAACAGCAGGTAAAGGCCGAAAGCGCGAAACAGCCAAAGCGCAAGCCGTCCCCGCAGGCGAAGCCGCGCGAACAGGATCCGGCGGTCGCTGCGATCTGGCCTTTGCAGAAGCATTTTCCCCTGGCCTTCCCGGTCAACCCGGCCCCCAAGGTGCCGCTCAAAGAAGGCATCTTCAAGGATGCCGAGCAACACCTGGAGCTGCTCGGGCTTACCCGTGAACAGCTGAAGCTGGGTATTTCCACCTGGTGCCGCGGCGCCCGGTACTGGGCCAGCATGGTCGAAAATGCACCGCGCCTGGACCTCAGTGGCCAAGCAGCGGGTACCGTGACTGCTGCACAGGCACTGCATGCCAAGCAGCAGGCTGCGCGGCACCGCAGCCAGGAACGCCGTAACCGGGCGAAGGCCAAGGCACAAGCTGCCGCCCCTGCCGCCGAGCCTGCTGGCGAGCAGCCTGAGGCCTGACCCGGCCCCTCGCCAACCTGGCGAACCTACTGATCGCCTCCATGCATCGGTGCCTGGGGCTGCCCTGCTGGCCAGCCCCGGGCACAACGTCAACCGCGACCGTGAGCGTTGATTGACATGTGCCTGCAACTGATCCCTGCCACTACCAGCCACTGCACCTTCGCCCGCGACCTGACTCGCCGCGCCATGCTGCCTTATTACGGCCAATACGGTCTGCTTTGGGTGGAAGACGCCTTCGACCAGGCCTGGGGCTGGCGCGAGCAGTGGTTGGTGGCAGATGGCACCGCGGTGCTGGGTTACTGCAGCCTCAGCCAGGACCGCCAGGCCCTGTTCATCCGCGAGTTGCATTTGCTCCCCGAGCACCGCGGGCGCGGTGTTGGCAGTTTGGTGCTGGAGCAGTTGGCACTGTGGGCCAGGCAGCGGCAGTTGCCGCTGCTCAGGCTGATGGTGTTTCGCAGCAATCCGGCACGCCGCCTTTATCAGCGCCATGGGTTTATCGAGATGGGTGAAGACGATTGCTTCGTGCGTATGCAGCGCGCTATCGAGTGATCGCCAGGCGCTGGCGTGTCCAGCGCGAACGGCGCAGGCATCAAGGATCCATATCGACGATCAGCCGGCACGTTGCCTACCTGCTGGCGCGCTTGACGGGTCATGTTAAACCCCGGTATACAGTATGGATTCTCACAGTTGAGCGTCGGACGTTTCTGACGGAAGTAATGCGTTAGGCCCACTGTGAAAAATTTTGTTAAGGTGGCGGGATCCAATCGCCCTGCTGATGAGGTGTGTGCTTGATTAGGGTCTTAGTCGTCGATGATCACGATCTGGTACGAACCGGTATTACGCGCATGTTGGCCGACATTGACGGCCTGCAGGTGGTGGGTGAGGGGGACTCGGGCGAGTCGGCGCTCAAGCTGGCCCGTGAGCTGAAGCCAGATGTGGTGCTGATGGACGTGAAAATGCCCGGCATCGGCGGCCTGGAAGCCACTCGCAAACTGTTGCGCAGCCACCCGGACATCAAAGTGGTTGCAGTCACCGTGTGCGAGGAAGACCCGTTCCCCACGCGCTTGCTGCAGGCCGGCGCTGCCGGTTACCTGACCAAGGGCGCAGGGCTCGATGAAATGGTCCAGGCCATCCGCCTGGCATTTGCCGGCCAGCGCTACATCAGCCCGCAGATCGCCCAGCAGCTGGCGCTCAAGCCGTTCCAGCCACAAGGCTCGCCGTTCGACGCCTTGTCCGAGCGGGAAATCCAGATTGCCCTGATGATCGTCGGTTGCCAGAAAGTGCAGATCATCTCCGACAAGTTGTGCCTCTCGCCCAAGACCGTCAATACTTACCGTTATCGGATCTTTGAAAAACTCTCGGTCACCAGCGACGTCGAATTGACCTTGCTGGCCGTTCGCCACGGTATGGTTGACGCAAGCCTGTAAACCTCATGTCCCAAGTTTTTGATGCCAGCGCATTCCTGGCGACCTGCAGCGGTCGCCCCGGCGTTTATCGGATGTTCGACGTCGACGCCCGCCTGCTGTATGTGGGCAAGGCCAAGAACCTGAAAAAGCGCCTGGCCAGCTATTTCCGCAAGACCGGCCTGGCCCCCAAGACCGCCGCGCTGGTTGCGCGCATTGCCCAGGTCGAGACCACCATCACCGCCAATGAAACCGAGGCGTTGCTGCTGGAGCAGAACCTGATCAAGGAATGGCGGCCGCCCTACAACATCCTGCTGCGCGACGATAAGTCCTACCCCTACGTGTTCTTGTCTGACGGGGAGTTTCCCCGCCTGGGTATTCATCGGGGCGCGAAAAAGGCCAAGGGCCGTTACTTCGGCCCATACCCCAGCGCCGGCGCCATACGTGAAAGCCTCGGCCTGTTGCAGAAGGCCTTTTCCGTGCGCCAGTGCGAAGACAGCTATTACGCCAACCGCACCCGGCCCTGCCTGCAGTACCAGATCAAGCGCTGCAAAGGGCCGTGCACCGACTTGGTAAGCGCCCAGGAATATGCCGAGGACGTGCGCCATTCGGTGATGTTCCTGGAAGGGCGCAGCCAGCAGTTGGGCAATGAATTGAATGCCGAAATGGAGAAAGCCGCCATGGCCCTCGATTTCGAAAAGGCCGCCGAACTGCGCGACCAGATCAGCCTGCTGCGCCGCGTGCAGGACCAGCAGTACATCGAAGGTGGCACAGGTGATGTCGATGTCATCGCTGCCTTCGTCAACCCGGGTGGCGCCTGCGTGCACCTGATCAGCGTGCGCGGTGGGCGGGTACTGGGCAGCAAGAACTTTTTCCCGCAGGTGGGCATCGAGGAAGACCTGGCCGAGGTCATGGCCGCTTTTCTTTCCCAGTACTACCTGGGCAATGCAGAGCGCGAATTGCCAGGCGAGTTGATCGTCAACGTTGTCCACGAAGACTTCGCCGCCATTACCGAGGCCCTGCACACGTTGCGTGGGCGCGAGCTGACCATCAGCCATCGGGTAAGGGGCACCCGTGCCCGCTGGCAGCAACTGGCCGTGACCAACGCCGAGCAGGCGCTCAACGCTCGGCTGGCCAACCGTCAGCACATGGCGGCCCGCTTCGAGGCCCTGGCTGAGGTCCTGGGCCTGGACGAAGTGCCGCAGCGCCTGGAGTGCTACGACATCAGTCACTCCAGTGGCGAAGCCACCGTAGCCAGCTGCGTGGTGTTCGGCCCCGAGGGGCCGATCAAGTCCGACTACCGCCGCTTCAATATCGAAGGCATCACCGCTGGCGACGATTACGCCGCCATGCACCAGGCCCTGACCCGCCGCTATGGGCGTATCAAGGACGGCGAGGGCAAACTGCCCGACGTGCTGCTGGTGGACGGTGGCAAGGGCCAGCTGAACATGGCCCGCGATGTGATGCAGGAGCTGGGTTTCAGCGAACTGACCCTGCTGGGTGTCGCCAAGGGCGTCACGCGCAAGGCCGGTTTCGAAACCCTGTACCTGAACGACGTGCACCATGAATTCACCCTCAAGGGCGATTCTGCGGCCTTGCACCTGATCCAGCAGATCCGTGACGAAGCACACCGCTTTGCCATCACCGGCCATCGCGCCCGGCGTGGCAAGGCGCGGCGGGTGTCCAGCCTGGAAGATGTTGCTGGGGTAGGGCCAAAGCGCCGCCGCGACCTGCTGAAACATTTCGGCGGGCTGCAGGAGCTCAACCGCGCCAGTATCGATGAAATTGCCAAAGCGCCCGGCATCAGCAAAAAGCTTGCCGAATCAATTTATGCCAGCCTGCATAGCGAGTAGAATGCCGGCTCAACTTGCGGCCAGTCGTACCGATGAATATTCCTAACTTGCTCACCGTTCTACGCGTCCTGCTCATCCCGTGCTTCATTCTGCTGTTCTACATGCCGTACCAGTGGAGTTACATGGCCGCCAGCAGCGTGTTCGCGGTTGCCGCTGCCACCGACTGGCTGGACGGCTACCTGGCGCGGCGCCTGCAGCAAAGCACGCCGTTCGGTGCCTTCCTCGACCCGGTGGCCGACAAGCTGATGGTGGCGGTGGCCCTGGTGCTGCTGGTACAGACCCACGCGAATTTCTGGCTCACCCTGCCGGCGGCGGTGATCATCGGCCGTGAAATCGTGGTTTCGGCACTGCGCGAGTGGATGGCCGAGCTGGGCGCGCGGGCACACGTGGCCGTGTCCAACCTGGGCAAGTGGAAAACCGCAGCGCAGATGCTGGCGCTGGTGATCCTGCTGGGCAACCCGCCAGCGGTGACCTTCTGGGTGATCCTCGGCTATGCACTGCTGTTGGTGGCGGCGGGGCTCACACTGTGGTCGATGGCGCACTATCTGCTGGCGGCCTGGCCGCACCTGCGCGAAGGTTCGGAGCAGAAGTAAAAGTTTTTTTGAATCAAGGGGTTGACGCGGTTTTTGAAATCGCTAGAATGGCACCCATCACGACGCGGGAATAGCTCAGTTGGTAGAGCACGACCTTGCCAAGGTCGGGGTCGCGAGTTCGAGTCTCGTTTCCCGCTCCAAATATGGATTTACAGGTTTCAATTGAGGTCTGTAAATCATCGAAAATAGACGCTTCGGCGTCTTTTTTCGTTTCTGTCAGCCACGAAATTCCAAGTACATTTTCAATTACAGCGATTTCGTTGAGCTGGGTTAAAGGCCGGCCCATGTTCGCGTTCAGCCAGGCCTGCCTCCCGGGCGGCTGCCAGGTGCAGGCGCTCACCCAGCCACATGACCCACGCGGCTTTTTCGTAATGCTCGGTGATCGACAGCCTGACATGAGGGCGCAGCAGCGTCAGGCTGCTGCGGCCGCTACCGTCGTGCAGCGGCTGGATCCAGCCGTAACGCAGGCCCAGAGCATAGGCCGTCGCCCATGAGCCGGCGGCAGACTGGAATGCGTTTTCGCTCCACATCACGGGCATGTTCGAGTAGTGGCGAGTGTCTGGCCGCAAGTCCAGTGCTGCCTGGACCAATTGCGTGCCCTGTGGCGGAAGGTTGCCTGCGCTGAGCTGATGGTTCTGGCTGCTGTAGGTAAAGCTGTAGAAGGGGAACGCCAGTTCTGCAGCGAGGGTAGGCAGCTGCTCGAGCAGCGCTGGCAGGTCTTGCAGGCGCTGCCAGTCCGCCGCTGTTCGGTTAATCATCGCACCTCCGTTCAAGGCAGCCCCGACGTGATCTGGAGGTGTCGTATCCAGGACGAAACTAACCGTAAAACGAGTATGAGCGTTAAATCCTACTCAATTGGTCAACTGTAGCGCCACCGCCGCGATCAAGCAAAGCGCCAGACTGTTGAACAGGGCACATAACGCTGAGATCGCGTAGAGGCGGTTTTTGCCTCGGAGTGTTTTGATCGGTGCCAGCGGCTTCCTCCTGCAAGCGGATGAACTGGCTGCCTTTGTGGAAGACACGGCTCACGCGCCAATGATTCTGGGCCAATTGAAACGCTGGCTGTACAACGGTGCGGAGCGTGCGATCGAGCCATTTGTCATCGGGCGCAGGGCACGGCTGTTCATCGCTGCGCCCAAGGCCGCCAAGGTCAACGGCCAGGAGCTCTATGCGGCTACACTACGTACCTGAGCGCCTGCCTTATGCGTCGTTGTTCGCTGACTATGCCCTTCTGCCTGGAACTGGATTACGTCCTGGCCGATACGCGGGATGGCCACCGCTCCCCAATTGCCACCGGCCCAACCCTGGGATACCCGCACCCAGCAAGAGCTGAGTTTGTTATTTGTTGCTTTCCCGGTCCCATGGGAAGCTGACCATGACCCGGCCCCATTCATCGCAATAGATCTCCTCACCAGGCGGCCCGGCGACGGTCGCCATGTGCGGGCCGTCCACACGGGGCTTTTCGAGCGGAGGGGGGCACCACTCGGTTTTGGCGGGAACAAGTTGGGCGGTTTGCTCATAGCGCGTGCCTTAATGGACGCCAGGTTCCTGAGCACTGCAGGGTGCCCCGGCTCAGTCCGCGGGCCGCGAAGATCTCCGGCGTGACCGGCGACAGCACCAGGTCGGACGCCAGAATCGCCATCTCCAGCAGTACGTTGCGTGCGCCCTGTGTATCGATAACAACAGGTGGTAGTGTGGCCGGAACAGTGACCGCAGGTTACGCAGCCGCAGGCGGCCATCCGGTACATGCAAAAGTAGGGTGTTCAACTGGCCTTGCATATCATTCGACACCACCAGGTCCAGGCCCTCGATGGCGATGCGGCAGATCAGTTGCCTCAGCCGCGTGGCGAAACGCGGTCGATCAGCCAGCGCTCGACCTTTAGGGAATCCCAGCCGACCGCACGGATGCCAAGCTTGATGGGCTTGGGGAACTTGCCCTGGGCGATCAGTGCGTAGATGTGCACGCTTGAAGCCGGCCTTACGCTTCACGTCGGGGCGGCGGAGGATGCGGTGTTCGGTGTCGAGCACCGAGGCTTGGATGGGCTGGGTCAGCTTTGACTCTCCTGGACGTCCGTTGACATCGATGAGGATGTGCCCGCATTCAGCGCCTGCCGCAGCCATCGCGCAGCAAACAATGCGGAACACGCTCTCACCGGATAGATGACCGCGCCGCGCTCACAAGACGTTAAGCAGAGATCCCCTACAACTTAGCCGGTGTCTTCTGGCATCAGTGCGGGGTAGCCGCTATCCGCAAGGCTCGATGGATAAAGCGCGCCAAGGGCGTGCCAGGTTCGTACGTGGCCTAGAGCAGATGTGTCGATACGTGAACCGCCTCACCGGCCAGAGGCCGCAGCACGATGTCTTCGATGTCGTGCGCCTTCAATTGGGCCGTACAGCTCAGTCCCACGGCATATCCACCGGCCACCAAAGAAATCAACATCTCCTGGCTGCTAGCCTGGGCCGCCACGGTGAGTGATGTGCCTCCCCGGCCAGTAGCGATGAAACCTGCTGATGCAGCCCGCTTTGCAGCTTGGGATGGAACAGAACCAGTGGGCACGCTGCCAGTTCGGGCAGGGGCACTCGTTTGTGGACCAACAGCGGATGGCGAGGTGGGAGGGCGACTACCAGTTCGGTCTGCCACAGCGTTTCGCTGGACAGGCCGTGGGGTTCGCCGGGGGCACAGGCAAAGCCGACATCGAACAGGTTGTGTTGCAGGCCTTTGAGCTGCTCGGCCAGCGGCACCTCGAACAGTTGCAGGTTAATGTCGGGCTCTTCCTCGCGGCTGCAGGCCAGGCGCTTGGGCAGGATGCCGTCGGAGAGGGCAACGTGCAGTGTCGCGAGTGAACCTGCAGCGGCTGCCAAAGTCGCACTGCGGGCCTGATCAACCAAGCTGAAGATCCGCGGGGCGGATTCTGCCAGTGCTTGGCCAGCAGCTGTCAGATTCGTTCCGATACCGGCGCCGCGCTCGAACAAGGTCACTCCTAAATCATGTTCCAGGTCACGAATCGTGCGGGAGAGTAGGGATTGTTCGATATGCAGGCGATCAGCCGCGCGGGTGAAGTGACGTTCTTCGGCGACGGCGAGGAAGCATTGCAATTGGAGCAGGTTCATCGTGCGCCTCGGGGATGCAACTGCCATTGATGAAAACCAACTCTCGTTGCAACGTTAGGATTGAGGCATTTGCTGCCCAATCGCTGGGAAGGCATGCTGACTACGAACATGATGCTCCAACTGTGATCAATGCAGGCAGACCGCTGCTTGCAGTGCAGAGCATGACATCGTGGGTTGGAACCCCTCAATATCCAAACCGTTGCTTACGTACCAAGGTCGATTTCCCCTGGCAAGGGGCAACTGCGGTCTGGCTTGAGAGGGTGCCAGCAGGCAGAGTGCTGAGAGCTATTCAATTCTGTCGTATATACGTGGTTAGGTCTCCATATTCTGTAGGGGATTTCTTTCTGGTTGAAAGTAAAAATTAAATTGCCTGGGAAGTTCTTACAAAGACAGCAGTGTAATAGTACGATTACATAAGTTTTGCTGTATGGCTCGGGGCGAAAACAGTCGTCAAGGTTATGCTGTTTCGCCCCTTCTGTTGTTGGTGGGTCCATGTAATGAAAGGGTGCAGTGATTTATTGATGAAGCTGATGTGCTGATAGCCGAGATTTCATTTTAGGCAGGCCCCAGACTTGACTCACCTCTTAGCTCGCTTGAATACCACGCATCGAATACGTTTCCTGGTAACAGATCTGGGGTGTCGGTGAAGACATTATCGTATCGTAATTTTGCGCGAAATCTCCCACTTTTTACATCGTAATGCAATCGCATTTCTGTGGGTGTTTTAACTCCGAATTCGAGACATTTTTCTTCAATGGCTTCGATGTTATCTAGTCCAATATCCAGCATCGCGTCTTGCCGTTCTTCTGAGTCGTCATATTTAGTTTTGCCGGGGTTGACGGCAGAATTGATCTCTTCTTTTCTCACTATTTTACCATTGATTTTATAGAATACATCGAAAGAGGAGGTTCCTTCTTCGGATGCAGCATGGACGAAAACTTCGTCAGCTTTATTGTCTACGTATTCAAGTGCTATGCTTATCATGTCTGCCTGGTGTTTAGGAAGATGATCTTCAAGTTGTTTGTTCATTGGCTGGTTTTTTTGTTTTATGCTTACTAATTCAGTGGCTTAGTCTGTGGTATGTTTTTATTAGATCGCCAAGTTTGGCTGGTGGTCCTGGGTTATTTGTTGCTATTCTGGTATGCCTCGTCATGGCGCCAATCGCCATAAATAGGAGCCGCTTGCCGCTCTCGATAAGTAAATCAGATCTATCGACGCAGGAATAGCTCATCTCCGCTTCGTCGAATTTATTGAACTTGGCTGTGGGTCAGATAGTTTGGCGTATGGTAAAGTCTGCGATGCACTAGACCTACGCCCAATTGTGGGAATAATTCAAGTAGATGGCCCTGAATGTCCTTCAAGAGCATGACCGCCACTGCTGAGATTCCAGTTCCATCGCCTTTTCAGAAACAATCAACTTGACATTGTATATTGGTAAGTCCCATCCGAAAATTCTACCTAGCGGTTCCTGATCGCCACCTGGCTCTGGTCTTCACGTCCAGTTGGTAGCGGACGGTAAGCTTTCGATTCGACTCTTTTGACGCGTGAAGTTCGGCTCGAATTCTCGGAGTTGTGCAGTGTGAACAATGGACACCTCCCATCCAAGATGCATCCTCCTCCTAGCGGTAAGGATGCATCATGAGCTTGTGGCGTTGAAAAACTAAACAATAAGTTTCTGGTCTTTCAGGATATTTAGCAGCTCAGCGCCGCCTGCATCTGCAAGGAAAATGTCCTTTCCATCGAGCATGTAGGCTTTCAGGAGGGATTCTAACCCTGCAGTCGAGTTTCCAAGGGCTAGTTGGCACTGTCCCAATCGATAATGTATGAATGGATTTTCGATTCCGCCAGGGGCGTTAAGTGCGTCCTGGAGGCTGCTGGCTGCGAGCAGATAGTTCTTTTTTTGAAACTGAGCATCCCCAATTGATGCAGATAGCCACATAAATGCCTCCCATTCTACGGACGGCTTGGGGAGTAGATCTAGGGCCTGGCTCCACTTTTCAATGGCAGCGTCAAATTTATCGTCGTCCATGAGGGTATTACCCTGCTGGGATAGGCTGTCGATGGCAGCGTAAGTCTTCTCGCTGAGCTGCATATTATTTTCCTTTCATACGTTCTAGTGTGAAGTCAAGATACTGCTTGTCTTCCCCTTCAAATGGTCGCTTGCCATATTTGTGATATTGAGAATGAAAAATTTCGTAGGCTTTTTCTAAGTCATTTGCCACGTAATGAACTGTCGCTGTTAGGAACTCAATGTCTACATCTTTTGTAGTTCCATAAGCTTTTTCCATGACATTGACCCAGTTTCTGGCCTTCTCTACTTGATGAGTATCCCTAAAAAATTTGACCAACCCTCTCGACAGTATTTGAGCATAGTCATATTCAAGCTTGGGCTCGGGTATTGCTTCCCAGCAGCCTAGAAAAAATCTTTCCGCTTCATTGGTGTGCCCGTCAATCCACGCTTTTCTTCCGGATTTCCCAAGGGCTTGTATTTTCTCTTCAATTTCACTGCTTAGTTTTTTCTTCATTATGATCTCTATTTTAGTGGGGGCTTGTATGTTTCACCCAGCCTAGCACCTGCCGATCTATTGAGGGAATAGTGATCCATAGTATAATTTCTTGAGTCTAGCATCCACTTTCTAACCTCAGGGCTTTTCGCCCCAAATTTCCTTCCTGTTTTATTCCACCAGCTGACAGCGTCTGTATTGTGGGCCATGTCTGCTTTAGACAAATCATACCAATTGCCGTTGGATGCTTGGAATATGGGTTCTCCAGTAAGCGGGTCTGGTTTCAGCTTTCCTTCCGCCCTCATTCGCTCTTGAACCTCCCGGCCAGTCCTAGAACTCTTGCCGGGTGTGCGGCCAAGATACTGATCTCTCAGCCTTTTAGGGCTGGCTGCTACTTTCGCTCCGGTTCTTTCAGCTACTTCTCCCGCAGCATCGCTCGAAATCTCTCTCGTTGCTCGTTCAGTTCCTTCTTTCGCGGCTTTTGCCGAAGCTTCAGCGACAGCTTTGGCGCCGTGGCGCTCGATCTTACCTGCTGTACCCAAGTATCCTGCGAAGGGGATAGCTGATAGCAGAGACAAAGCTGCCCCCGCATAGTCACCGCGCGAGAGGCTGATTCCAGCGTTCGCCACATCGGCAAGCTCACCCACGATAGGAATCAGGCCAATAACGTCAAGCCCCATCTGTACAGCGTCAAGGATCTCATCATCCGTAAAGCCTTCTGCCGGCGTTTCGCTCTCCACCTCCGGATTTGAGTGCTCAGCATCATCGCCACTTGCGGCGGTTTCGCCATTTACTCGGCCCAAGGTGTTACCGTTGGGTGTAGTACTTGCGCCACCTAATCCTTTGTCTAGAGAGGGATAGAGATCAGTGTATTTGGGTATGTCGTCTAGATCCGCCAGTTCCTTATGAAACGCTTCCTGGCGCAAATCTTCATATTGCGCTTCAGTGAGTTCCAGAGATTTTCCCCACTCATTCGGGCCGTCAGCGAAATCCACCAGCACCTTGCCGGTGCCATCTGTCTGCACGAATATTCTGTCGGGACCATGCGACATCTTACGCAGCGGCACCTCATGGACTTGAACAACAAGAGTGTCGAGTTGAATGGGATCGCTCATCGCATCAACTCCCATTCATCCAGAACAGGTCGCCATGACGAACCAGTTGGTGCCTTTCTGCCCGCACGGAACTGCTGTGCTCCAGCGGATGACATTTGCCTTCGACAGTGCCACTCTTGACCCCTCTGGCTTTGCCAGCTTCGTCTCCAATAGTTTTGGGAGTGAAACTGCGTTTGTAGACCACTAACGGATGGCCATTCGCGCGTACGCTAGTGGCGACACCGGCGCTGGTATCGAGTTCGGCGGTGACCGGGTAGGGAACGGGTGGGATGCTGCTACCCATGGGCGTTTTGCAAACATCGGGAGCGATGCTGATGACAGTCCACTTCGTTTGTTGACGAGCCGCGACGTTCTTAGCCATATCAGGCACTCTCCCGGATATGGCGAGGTTTACGCCGGATGATGGGGGCGTCCGGGTTAGTCTCGAAGCGCGCTTCAAGTACCCGAATGTCGAGCGACCTAGGTAGGCTGATGCGGTGGGTAATCGATAGCGTCATAGCATCTGTATCGATACGCAGTGTGTCGGTGAGCATCGGCAGCGGTATCATCACTCCGCTGGTCATGCGTATGAGTACGAAGGGGCGATGGCCAGGTAACTGGACCTTACAGAGCCCGTTTTTGCTCAGGGCTGGAGAAGTAAGGTTGAACAGGGCAATGTGAGCATCAGGCGTGGGAAAGGGTATTTGCTGGTCGGCGGGTGCGCCGTTCCAATAAGAAAAATCGAAGTCGTGCGGTAACTCTGGCCATAGGCTTTCTTCCCAATCCTGGTCATAGGTACCAGCAAGCTTTAAGCGTGGTGCCCAAGCTCGGCCTACGACACCAAACCCTGCGGGAGTGCAGCCGTAGGTGGCGGCTAGCTTGGCCATTGCCGATGCATCCAGAGGCCCATTTGGATGTTTCAAACGCAGTAAGCGCTCAACAGGGGCGTCCAGGTGTTCTACTTGAGGGGCTGGTAAGCGCGCCAGTTGCTCACCGGTTTGCTCATGATGTATTCGCTCGTAGCGTTGCTCCAGCCAGCCGCAACCCAATGGGTTACTAAAGCAGACTTCATTGAGCAAGAACTCGGGCGCATTTGGAATGTGCCCGAACTGCGGGTTAGCGATTTGGCTCGATCCACCAAAAGCCTGTTCCCAGCGCAACGGAACGCATTCGGCGGGATCTGGCTCGGTGAGGTGCCAGCCAAGGAAGGTGCGGTGAAACTCACGATGGCCGGTGAAGCGAAGCGTTTTACCTAGTAGTAGAAGCGGTGTGAGTTGTTCTCTGTTGCGCTGTCGCACTGCAAGTATAGCGGCTTGGTGTTCCTGCAGTTCATCAGCAGTTAGGCAAACGCCTGGAGCTCGCTTCGGAGGCAGCGGATCGACGATTTCTAGTCGAGGTCGAGTTGAGGTAATGCGTAACCCAGCTTCCCACGTTTGAGCTGGACGCCCCTCGGGAGCATGAGAGTGGCCAACAACAACTACATCACAACGCGGTTTGAAGGGCGCAAGATCGCTTTCCTCAAGGACAGAACTGAATCCAGGCTCGTCATGATAGGTATCAGCTCTGCATAAGGGGACCGGATCTTTATCCATCACGACAGCATCGCATTGTCCGGGTCTCTCTTTGATCGGTTCAAGGCGGTATCCAACTTTCATTGCAATAACGGGATGTTCCTGACCGTCAGGTGCGAGCGCACTGAAGCACATGACGTCAAACGGCGTCAGGTTGCGAAATTCCATCCTGGGTTACCCCTTCAGTTAAGATCGACATCCTTGCCGTTGAT
>NZ_DKJF01000035.1:0-11934 GCF_002454615.1 Pseudomonas sp. UBA6699 | reverse complement strand
GGAGCGGGCAAGCCCGCGAAAGGGCCGGCACAGGGTAAGTAAAATACAGTAACAACCGCTAAATCCTCCCAGCACCCAAGCGTTTTCCAAGCGACGAACACCCGCACTTTCGCTCGCTTGCGAGGATTTACCCATGTCCACCGCTTCCAGCCTTGCCCAGGTCCCGCCGGCCAGCGTGTCGCAGGCCCTGTACGAATTCACCGACTCACCCTTGCTGCAACGCCAGCAACAGCAGGAGTCCAACGCCCGCAGCTACCCACGGCGCATCCCGCTGGCGCTCAAGCGCGCCAGGGGTATCCACGTCGAAGACGTCGAAGGCCGACAGTTCATCGACTGCCTGGCGGGCGCCGGCACCCTGGCGCTGGGCCATAACCACCCGGTGGTGATCGAGGCGATCCAGCGTGTGCTGGCCGATGAGATCCCCTTGCACACACTCGACCTGACTACACCGGTCAAGGACCGCTTCGTTCAGGACCTGTACAGCATCCTGCCCGAGGCCCTGCGCCGCGAGGCCAAGGTGCAGTTCTGCGGCCCGACCGGGACCGACGCCGTGGAGGCGGCACTCAAGCTGGTGCGCAGCGCCACCGGGCGCAGCACCGTGCTGGCCTTCCAGGGCGCCTACCATGGCATGAGTCAGGGGGCCCTGAGCCTGATGGGCAGCCATGGTCCCAAGCAACCGCTGGGTGCCTTGTTGAGCAGCGGCGTGCAGTTCATGCCATACCCGTACGACTACCGCTGCCCGTTCGGCCTGGGCGGTGAGGCCGGGGTCAAGGCCAACCTGCATTACCTGCAAAACCTGCTGCTCGATCCGGAAAGCGGGGTGCCACTGCCGGCTGCAGTCATCCTGGAGGTGGTGCAGGGCGAGGGCGGGGTGATCCCGGCCGATATCGAATGGCTCAAGGGCGTGCGCCGGATCACCGAGCAGGCGGGTGTGGCCTTGATCGTCGATGAGATTCAGAGCGGCTTTGCCCGTACCGGGCGGATGTTCGCCTTCGAGCATGCCGGCATCGTGCCGGACGTGGTCACGCTTTCCAAGGCCATTGGCGGCAGCCTGCCGTTGGCGGTGGTGGTGTATCGCGACTGGCTGGACACGTGGAAACCGGGGGCGCACGCCGGCACCTTCCGCGGTAACCAGATGGCCATGGCGGCGGGTTCGGCGGTGATCGACTACCTGGTCGAGCATCGCCTGGCCGAGCATGCCGAGGCCATGGGGCTACGGTTGCGTGGGCACCTGCAGCGCCTGCAGCGGGACTACCCGCAGTTGGGTGATATCCGTGGCCGGGGCTTGATGCTGGGCGTGGAGCTGGTCGACCCGCAAGGCCAGCCCGATGCGCTGGGCCACCCACCGGCTAACCGCGACCTGGCGCCGAAGGTGCAGCGCGAGTGCCTCAGGCGTGGGCTGATCCTGGAGCTGGGTGGGCGGCATGGCGCGGTGGTGCGCTTCCTGCCGCCGTTGATCATCAGCGGCGAGCAGATCGATGACGTTGCACAGCGTTTTGCCGAGGCGTTGAGCGCGGCAGTCTGAACCATTGCCGGGGCCGCAAAGTGCCCCGGCTATCTCACGTCAATCAAAGGTCCGCCCGGCCCGCCAATAGCCCATCAGGGTCAGGCACGCGCGTTGCAACCCGCGCTCCTTGATCAGATACCGGCGAATATCCATCACTGTCGCCGATTCCCCCGCGACCCATGCATGGAATGTGCTCCTGGCACTACTGGCCTGCTCCCACGGTATTCGTGTGTCGATATCTACCTCTTCCAGCTTTACCCGCGACGCGGCCTGCCCTTGAGGCAGGCTGGCCAGTTCGCGCACCGCATGCTGCATGGCCTGGCCATGCGCGCAGCCCAGCAGCTCGCGCGGCAGCCAATGCAGTTCGGTGGCATCGCCATGGCGCAGATCCAGGCAGTCAGCTTGCAACGGCACCTCGATGAACGCCTGCACCGCAAGCTCGGGCTGGGTCCCTGCCAGTTGCTCAAGAATGCCGGCAATCGCCGGCAGTGCCGTTTCGTCACCTACCAGCAGTACGTTGCGTACGCCCTGGGGTGGCTTCCATTCATAACCGCCGGGGTCGCCGGCATAGTCCAGGTTGGGCGCAAGCATCTGCAGGCGGTCACCTACCTGGGCATGGGTGGCCCAAGCCGAAGCAGGGCCGTTGACGCCATGCAGCACGAAATCTACATCGACTTCCAGTGCTTCCCGACGCAGCGCGCGGATGGTGTAGGTCCGCATGGGTGGGCGTTGCGCGGGCGGCAAGGCGCTGTGCGCCGTTTTCCAGTGGGCATCGGCGGGAACTACAGGCAGCGAACCATCTGGGGGGGGAAAGAACAGCTTGACCCGTTGATCGGGGGCCATGGTGGCCATCCGCGCCACATCCGCAGCGGTGAACACCAGGCGTGCAAGTGATGGAGAAAGGGTGATGCGTTGCTTGAGCTGCAGATCGAACAGGCGGTAGGCGCTGGCAGCCGGGCCGGGGCTGCCGACCAGGCGGCGCAGGCCTTGCTGGAGTGCCTGGGTGATGCGGGAGGGGCTAGGCATGCGAAGGTCCTCTTGCAGGGCGGCTTTGTTGGTAAACGAGCCGCCGCAACGGCAAATTAACGCCTCCCTGTTGGCCGGTCGGCCACGCCCGGGGTTGCCCCGGGGTGTGTCTGCAGCTGCCGTGTGGGGGCGCTATGGCGTTAATTTTTTTCAGGTTGCATCCGTTTCGTAGGGATAGCCGGGCCCCGCCCGATACCTCACTCGTACGGAAGCAATCTGATGAATGCAGAAAAGTCCCTGCTACTGGCCCGCCGTTTCATTGAACTGCCGCAGGACAAACGCGGCGTGTTCCTCGAGACCCTGGCCAGGGAGGGCATCGACTTTTCCCAGTTCCCCATTCCGGCCGGGGTCCAGGCGCCGGACCGCCAAGGGTTGTCCTATGCCCAGCAGCGCATGTGGGTACTTTGGCAGATGGACCCCCAGAGCGGCGCCTACAACCTGCCAGGCGCGGTGCGTCTGACCGGGCAACTGGATGAGTCCGCGCTGGAGCAGGCGTTCGCCAGCCTGCTGGCGCGTCACCAGAGCCTGACCACCGTATTCGAGGTCCAGCCTGACGACAGTCTGCTCCAGGTCTATCGCCCGGTGGGCGAGGCCTTGATCGAGCGGGTCGACCTGCGTCAGTGGGATGAGGCCGGGTGCGAAGCGCAGGTGCGTGCCCAAGCCGAGGCCGAGTCCTTGCGTCCATTCGACCTGGCGCAAGGGCCGCTGCTGCGGGTGCGTCTGTTGCGCCTGGCCGAGCAGGAACATGTACTGCTGTTGACCCTGCATCATATTGTTTCCGACGGTTGGTCGATGAACGTGCTGATCGACGAGTTCAGCCGCTGCTACGACGCCTTCGCCGCTGGCCATGCGCCGCAACTGCCGGATCTGCCGATCCAGTACGTCGACTATGCCCTGTGGCAGCGCCGCTGGCTGGAAGCCGGCGAACTGGCGCGGCAGCTGGCGTACTGGCAGGCGCAGTTGGGCGATGAGCAGCCCGTGCTCGAACTGCCCTTGGATAATGCCCGGCCGGCGACCCCGAGCTTCAGTGGCGAGCGCCGCTCGTTCGCGGTCGATGCGGCCTTGGCCGAGCGGCTGCGCGGCTTCGCCCGGCAGCATAACCTTACGCCGTTCATGGTCATGCTTGGCGCGTTCGGCTTGCTCCTGCAGCGCTACACCGGCCAGGCCGACCTGCGTATCGGCAGCCCGGTGGCCAACCGCAACCGCGCCGAAGTCGAAGGGCTGATCGGGTTGTTCGTCAACACCCAGGTGTTGCGTGTGCGGCCAGACGCGCACCTCGAGGTGCTGGCCTACCTGCAAGGCATCAAGCAGGTCGTACACGGTGCCCAGGCGCACCAGGACCTGCCGTTCGAACGCCTGGTCGAGGCGCTGAAGGTCGAGCGCAGCCTGAGCCATGCGCCGCTGTTCCAGGTGATGTACAACCACCAGCCGCAGGTCGCCGACCTGGCCACCGTGACCCTGGCCTCGGGGCTGCAACTGTCGCCCCTGGCATGGCGCAGCCGCACCACCCAGTTCGACCTGAGCCTGGACACCTACGAGCAGGGTGGCACCCTGCACGCCGCCTTCACCTATGCCAGCGACCTGTTCGAGGCCGCCACCATCGAACGCATGGCGACACACTGGCAGGCCCTGCTGCAAGCCCTGGTCAGCCAGCCGCACAGCGCGCTGTGGCAGTTGCCGATGCTCGATGACGCCAGCCGTCGCACAGTGCTGGAGGATTGGAACGCCACCGCTCGCGGTTATCCGCTCGAACGCGGCGTGCACCAGCTGTTCGAGGATCAGGTGCGCCGTGCGCCAGACGCCCCGGCGCTGGTCTGTGGTGATACCGCGCTCAGCTATGCGCAGCTCGATGCCCGCGCCAACCGCCTGGCTCACTTCCTCCGCGCGCAAGGCGCCGGAGCCGACAGCCTCGTGGGTATCAGCCTGCTGCGCAGCGTAGAAATGGTCGTCGGGCTGATGGCGATCCTCAAGGCCGGCGCGGCCTACGTGCCGCTGGATCCGGAATACCCCGAGGAGCGCCTGGCCTACATGATCGAGGACAGCGGCATTCGCCTGCTGCTGACCCATCAGGCGCTGCAGGGCAGCCTGCCGGTGCCCGCTGACGTGCAGTGCATCGCCCTGGACCAACTGACGCTGGACGACCAGCCCGCCAGCCCGCCCCAGGTGGCCACCGACCCACGGCAGTTGGCCTATGTCATCTATACCTCCGGCTCCACCGGCCGGCCGAAAGGCGCCGGCAACAGCCATGAAGCGCTGGCCAACCGCCTGCACTGGATGCAGGAAGCCTATGGCCTGTGTGCCGGTGACACGGTGCTGCAGAAGACCCCGTTCAGCTTCGACGTGTCGGTCTGGGAGTTCTTCTGGCCGCTGATGACGGGTGCCCGGCTGGCCGTGGCCGCACCCGGTGACCACCGGGACCCGGCGCGCCTGATCGAGACCATTCGTCGCCATCAGGTCAGCACGCTGCATTTCGTACCCTCGATGCTCCAGGCCTTCATCCACGAGTCTGGTGTCGAGACCTGCGACAGCCTGCGCCGCATCCTCTGCAGCGGCGAGGCATTGCCGGTGGACGCGCAGCTGCAGGTGTTCGGCAAGCTGCCGGCGGCGGCGCTGTACAACCTCTACGGCCCCACCGAGGCGGCCATCGACGTCACGCACTGGACCTGCATCGACGAAGGCCGCGACAGCGTGCCCATCGGGAGGCCCATCGCCAACATCCGTACCTATGTGCTCGATGCTGGCCTCGAGCCGGTGGCGCCGGGCGTTGCCGGCGAGCTCTACCTGGGTGGCATTGGCCTGGCCCGTGGTTACCACCGGCGTCCGGGGTTGACCGCCGAGCGCTTCGTTGCCGACCCCTTCGTGGCCGGACAGCGCCTGTACCGTACCGGCGACCGGGTTCGCCAGCGTGTGGATGGCGTGATCGAGTACCTGGGGCGTTTCGATCATCAAGTGAAAATCCGTGGCCTGCGCATCGAGCTGGGCGAGATTGAGGCGCGCCTGGCCCAGCATGCCTGGGTGCGCGAGGCTGTGGTGTTGGCGCTGGACGGCAAGCAACTGGTGGCCTACCTGGTGCTCGACGAAATGCCAGACGGCTGGCAGCAAGGGCTCAAGGCCTGGCTGCTGCAGGCGCTGCCGGAATTCATGGTGCCCAGCCACCTGATGCCGCTGGAGCAGTTCCCGCTGACCCCCAACGGCAAGCTTGACCGAAAGGCCCTGCCGCAACCGGATGCCGCTTCGCGCGGCGCTTACGTGGCGCCGCAAACCGATGTACAGCGTACCCTGGCGCAAGTCTGGAGCGAGGTGCTGGGCGTGGCCGAGGTTGGCCTGGACGACAACTTCTTCGAGCTGGGCGGCGATTCGATCATCGCCATCCAGGTGGTTGGCCGCGCTCGTCGCCAGGGCCTGCAGTTCAGCCCGCGCGACCTGTTCCAGTTCCAGACCGTGCGCGGCCTGGCCGGCGCGGTCGGGCGCCAGCCATCGTTGGCGGTTGAGCAGGCGCCGGCCACCGGCGAGGTGGCGCTCAGCCCTGTGCAGCGGCAGTTCTTCGAACAGGCCATTGCGGTCCGCGAGCACTGGAACCAATCATTGCTGCTCGGTGCCCGGCAACCGTTGCAGGCCCAGGCGCTGGTCGCTGCCTTGGGCGATGTGGTCAACCACCATGACGCCCTGCGGCTGCGCTTCGAGCCCGCCGCCGAAGGCTGGCGGCAGCACTATGGCGCGCCGGTCGCGCAGGTCGAGCTGTGGCAGCGCCAGGCTGCGGATGCCCAGGCGCTGACGGCGCTCTGCGACGCTGCCCAGCGCAGCCTCGACCTGCGCAGTGGGCCGCTATTGCGCGCCATGCTGGTCGACTTGCCGCAAGGCGAGCAGCGCCTGCTGCTGGTTATTCACCACCTGGTGGTCGACGGCGTGTCCTGGCGTATCCTCCTGGAGGACCTGGAGCAGGCTTATGCCCAGCGCCTGGCCGGGCAGCCGCTTTCGCTGGCGCCGCGCACCAGCAGCTACCAAGCCTGGTCTGCGCAGCTGCACGAGCAGGTGCCGGCGTTCGTCGGGCAATTACCCTACTGGCAAGCGCAACGCGGCGATGGCGCACTGCCGTGCGACAGGCCGGACGCGCCGGTAAGCAACCGTCATGGGGCCAAACTGGCGTCGCGCCTGTCCCGCGAGCGCACCCGGCAGTTGCTGCAGGTCGCGCCCGCAGCCTATCGCACCCAGGTCAACGACCTGCTGCTGACGGCCCTGGCACGTGTCATCTGCCAATGGAGCGGCAGCCAGGCGGCATTGGTGCAGCTGGAGGGGCATGGCCGCGAAGAGCTGTTCGACGGCATCGACCTGACCCGCACCGTCGGCTGGTTCACCAGCCTCTATCCGCTGCGCCTGGCCCCGCGCGCCGGTCATGGCGACTCGATCAAGGCCATCAAGGAACAGCTGCGCGCGGTACCGGACAAAGGCATGGGTTACGGCGTGCTACGTTACCTGGGTGACGCCTCGGTGCGCGAGGCCCTGGCGACGCTTGACCCGCCGCGCATCACCTTCAACTATCTGGGCCAGTTCGACAGCCAGTTCGATGCCCAGGCCTTGCTGGCGCCGGCCACCGAGCGCGGCGGCGACGGCCAGGACCCGGACGCGCCGCTGGCCAACTGGCTGACCCTGGAAGGGCAGGTGTACAACGGCGAGCTGTCGCTGCAATGGGGCTTCAGCCTGGCGATGTTCGACACCGACACGGTCCAGGCATTGGCCACGGCCTACGACCAGGAACTGGAGGCGCTCATCGAGCACTGCCTGGGCGTGCCCGCCGGGCAACCGTCACCGTCGGACTTCCCGCTGGCGCGCATCACTCAGGCGCAACTGGATGCATTGCCGGTGCCCGGCCACAACATCGAAGACCTCTACCCACTGTCGCCCATGCAGCAGGGCATGTTCTTCCACTCGCTGTATGAAACCCAGGGCGGCGCTTACATCAACCAGTTGCGCCTGGCTATCGGCGGCCTGGACCTGGAACGCTTCGGCGAGGCCTGGCAGGCGGCCCTGGCGCGTCACGATATCCTGCGCAGCAGCATCCACTGGCAGGGCCTGGACAGTGCCCATCAGATCGTCCAGCGACAGTTGCCACTGCCACTGCGCATCGTCGATGAACCTGCGGCAGACCTCGATGCACTGGCCCGGGCCGAGCACGAGGCGGGTTTCGACCTGGCCCGCGCACCCTTGTTCAGGCTGCTGCTGGTGCGTACCGGGGCCGACGACTGGCACCTGGTCTTCACCTGCCACCACATCCTCCTGGATGGCTGGAGCAATGCCCAGCTACTGGCCGAGGTGGTCCAGCACTACGCCGGCGAGCGCTTGTCGGCGCCGGCCGGCCGTTTCCATGATTACCTGGCGTGGCTGCAACGCCAGGACGCCAGTGCCGGCGAGCGATTCTGGAAAGCCCGTCTCGGCGCCTTGCAGGCGCCGACGCTGCTCGCCCAGGCCCTGCGTCGCCCCGCCGACGCGCAAGGCGAGGGTGAGTACCTGGCCCGCCTCGACGCCGCGCAGGCCGCCGAGCTGGAGCGTTTCGCCCGTCACCACAAGGTGACCTTGAACACGCTGTTCCAGGCGGCCTGGGGCCTGGTGCTACAGCGCCTGACCGGGCAAGCCTGCGTGGCCTTCGGCGCCACGGTGTCCGGGCGTTCGGCGCCACTGCCGGGCATCGACGGCCAGCTTGGGTTGTTCATCAATACCTTGCCGGTGCTGATCGATGTCGCGCCCGATCGCAAGGTGGCCGGTTACCTGGCCGACGTGCAGGACTTCAACCTGAGCCTGCGGGAATTCGAGCATGTGCCGTTGTATGCCATTCAAGGGTGGGCTGGCCAGCAGGGCGCGGCGCTGTTCGACAGCCTGCTGGTGTTCGAGAACTTCCCGGTGGCCGAGGCGCTGCGCCAGGGCGCGCCTGCCGGCCTGCGTTTCGGCGCGGTGAGCAATCACGAGCGCACCCACTACCCGCTGACCATCGGCATCGAGCTCGGCGATGGGGTCAGCCTGGCGTTCGGCTACGACCCTGCGCTGTTCGCGGCAGAGCAGGTGGCTCAGCTGTGCGCCGGGCTCCGCCAGGTGCTGGCGCAGATGGTCGCCACCCCGGCCGCGCCGTCAGGCGCGCTGGGCCTGCTTGACGATAAGGGGCAGGCCGAGGTGCTTGGCTTCAGCCACGGCCGCGCACTGGCGTTGCCGAGCCAGGAACTGGTTCACCAGCGTATCGCGGCACAGGCCGCGCGCCAGCCCCAGGCCTTGGCCTTGCAATGTGGCGAGCTGCGCCTGAGCTATGGTCAGCTCGATGGCCAGGCCAATCGCCTGGCGCATGCACTGATCGCCAAGGGCGTGCGCCCCGGCCAGCGTGTCGGCCTGGCCCTGCGCCGAGGCCCGCAGCTGATCGTCAGCCTGCTTGCCGTGCTCAAGAGCGGCGCGACCTATGTGCCGCTGGACCCGCAGTATCCACATGAACGGCAGGCCTACATGATCGAGGACAGCCGCTTGGACCTGTTGTTGTGCGACGACGGCCTGCTGGTCGAATTGGCGCTGCCGGCGGGGCTGCGTCGCCTGGAACTGGGGGTGTTGGGCGAGCAGGCCGCGCACTGTGGCGACCACGACCCGGATGTGCAGGTCGCCGCCGAGCAGCTCGCCTATGTCATCTACACCTCCGGTTCCACCGGCCGCCCGAAGGGGGTGGCGATCAGCCATGCGGCCCTGCGCGAGTTCAGCTACAGCGCCACCGGCTACTCCCGTCTTGAGCGCGACGACCGGGTGCTGCAGTTCGCCACTTTCAGTTTCGACGGCTTCGTCGAGCAATGCTATCCGCCGCTGTGCGTCGGCGCCGCGTTGATCATGCGTGGCGAGGCACTGTGGGACGCCGATCAGTTGGCGCGGTTGATTGTCGAGCAGGGCGTGACCCTGGCCGACCTGCCGGCCGCCTACTGGCACATGCTGGCCAAGACTTGCGCGGCGCGGCCGGGCCAGGGCCTGGGCAAGCTGCGTCAGGTGCACGTGGGCGGCGAGGCCATGTCGGTGGAAGGGCTGCGCCTGTGGCATGCGGCGGGGCTGGGCGGGCTCAGCCTGGTCAATACCTATGGCCCGACCGAGGCGACAGTAGTCTCCAGCGTGCATGACTGCCGCCTCGAAGATGCGCAGGATGCGTATGGCGTGCCCATCGGCCACGCCATCGCAGGCCGCTCGCTGTATGTGCTGGATTGTGCCGGCCAGCTGTTGCCCAGCGATGGCGTCGGCGAGCTGTGCATCGGTGCACCGAGCTGCCTGGCGCAGCAATACTTCGACCGCCCGGCGTTGACCGCCGAGCGTTTCCTGCCGGATCCCTTCGCCGAACAGCCTGGCGCACGCCTGTACCGCAGCGGCGACCTGGCGCGCTATACCCAGGCCGGGGTCCTGGAGTACGTAGGGCGTATCGATCATCAGGTGAAGATTCGCGGTATGCGCATCGAGATGGGCGAGATCGAGGCCTGCCTGCAAGGGTTGGCGTCGGTCCGCGAGGCGGCGGTGCTGGCCCTCGCCGGGCCGACCGGGCCGCAACTGGTGGCCTACCTGGTCGCTGCTCAGGCCACGCCGTCGGCTGACTGGCTACAGGGCGTACGGGCTGCCTTGGGGCAGGCGCTGCCTGACTACATGATCCCGGCCCACCTGCTGGTGCTGGAACGGCTGCCGTTGAACAACAACGGCAAGCTGAACCGCGCGGCTTTGCCGGCGCCGGACTTCAGTGCCGCCCAGCAGGTCTACGAAGCGCCGCGCACGCCGTTGCAAGCACAACTGGCGACGATCTGGGCGCAAGCCCTGCAGGTCGAGCGCGTCGGCCTTGCCGACAGTTTCTTCAGCCTCGGTGGCCACTCGTTGCTGGCGACCGAGGTCATCGCGCGCATTCGCCAAGGGCTTGGGCTCGAAGTGCCCCTGCGGCAGCTGTTCGAGCAGCCGACCCTGGGGGCCTTCGCCGACCGTTGCGCCGAACTGGGCCAGGGGGCGGCCGCGGCGATTGCGGTATTGCCGCGCACGCCTGCGATGGCCGTGTCCTACGCCCAGGAGCGGCAGTGGTTCCTCTGGCGGCTGGACCCACAGAGCGCCGCCTACAACGTTCCGGCGGCGTTGCGTGTGCGGGGGCCGCTCGAGTTGCCGGCGTTGCAGTCGGCATTCGACCAGGTCATCGCCCGGCACGAGCCATTGCGCACCACCTTCGATGACGCCACGGGCGAGCTGCGGCAGCATATTCATCCGCACCTGGCGCTGCCCATCGTGATCGAGCACCCAGGCGAGCTGGACGATGCGGCGCTGGCGGCCTGGGTCGATGCCCAGGTGCGGGCGCCGTTCGACCTGGTACGAGGGCCGTTGCTGCGGGTTAAGTTGCTGGCCATGGGCGAGCAGGATCATGTGCTGGTCATCGTCCAGCACCATATCGTTTCCGACGGCGCCTCTCTGGAGGTGCTGGTCGAAGAGCTGCTGCGCGGCTACCACGGCGAGCACTGTGCACCGTTGCCTGTGCAGTACGCCGACTACGCGGCCTGGCAGCGTCAGTGGCTGGACGGTGGCGAGCGTGCCCGCCAGCTCGATTACTGGCTGGCGCAACTGGGCGGCGAGCAGGTCGTGCTCGAGCTGCCGTTCGACCGGCCACGCCCGGCCCAACGGCGCTTGCGTGGTGCGCGCCTGGACTTCCCGCTCGAGGCTGAACTGAGCCACGGGCTGCAACAGCTGGCCAAGACTCAGGATGCTTCCTTGTTCATGTTGCTGCTGGCAGCGTTCCAGGCCTTGCTGCACCGCTACAGCGGCCAGGCCGACATCCGCGTCGGCGTACCGGTGGCCAACCGCACCCAGGCTGAAACCGAGCGGCTGATCGGTTTCTTCGTCAATACCCAGGTGCTGCGTGCCGAAGTCGATGGCGGGCAGGGCTTTGACGTCCTGTTGCGCCAGACCCGGCAGGCGGCGCTGCAGGCCCAGGCCCACCAGGACCTGCCGTTCGAGCAACTGGTCGAGGCCCTGGCACCGGAACGCAACCTTAGCCACAGCCCCGTGTTCCAGGTGCTGTTCAACCACCAGTACGCTGCGCGCGCCGAGCGGAACTGGGGTGAACTGCGTGTCGAGCCGCTGCATTGGGACAGTGCCACGGCGCAGTTCGACCTGGTGCTGGATACCAGCGAGACCGCGCAGGGGCTGATGGTTTCCCTGGCATACGACACCGACCTGTTCGAGCGCTCGACCATCGAGCGGCTGTCGACCCACTTCATCAACCTGTTGCAAGGCATCGTCGAGCAACCGCACCAACCGGTGGCCGAACTGCCATTGCTGGCGGCTGCCGAGCGCGAGCGCACCCTGGTCACGTGGAACGCCACCGCTGAACAGTACCCGCTGCAGCAGAACATCCAGCAACTGATCGAGGC
>NZ_DKJF01000121.1:1950-2627 GCF_002454615.1 Pseudomonas sp. UBA6699 | reverse complement strand
AGGCGCTGAAGATGCTGCGGCGAGCCGGTTTCCAGTTGGGGGCGCGTGGCCCCCGTGCGCTTGGCAAATCAGAACGAGGCGTTGGCCAACCCGTCCAGGTAGCGCTCGACGTCCAGCGCTGCCATGCAACCAGCACCGGCCGAGGTAATCGCCTGCCGGTACACGTGGTCGGCCACGTCACCTGCCGCGAATACGCCTTCGACATTGGTGGCGGTAGCATTGCCTTCACCGCCGCCGTTGACCACCAGGTAGCCGTCCTTGAGAGTCAGCTGGCCTTCGAACAGCGACGTGTTCGGGGTATGGCCAATGGCGATGAACACGCCATCGACCTTGATTTCATCGCTGCTGCCGTCGTTGTTCTTCAGGCGCGCACCGGTCACGCCCATGTTGTCACCCAGTACTTCGTCCAGGGTGGCGTTGAGCTTGAGCTCGATCTTGCCTTCGGCCACGCGGGCGTTGAGCTTGTCGACCAGGATCTTCTCGGCGCGGAAGGTTTCGCGGCGGTGCACCAGGGTCACCTTGCTGGCGATATTGGCCAGGTACAAGGCCTCTTCCACGGCAGTGTTGCCACCGCCCACCACAGCGACCGGCTTGTTGCGGTAGAAGAACCCGTCGCAGGTAGCGCAGGCCGAAACGCCCTTGCCCATGAAGGTTTCTTCCGACGGCAGGCCCAGGTA
>NZ_DKJF01000121.1:1664-1808 GCF_002454615.1 Pseudomonas sp. UBA6699 | reverse complement strand
TTCCGACGGCAGGCCCAGGTAGCGGGCGCTGGCGCCAGTGGCGATGATCAGTGCGTCGCAGGTGTACTTGCCGCTGTCACCCTGCAGGGTGAATGGCTTGTTGGCCAGGTCGACAGCATTGATGTGGTCGAACACGATCTCGGT
>NZ_DKJF01000121.1:429-1461 GCF_002454615.1 Pseudomonas sp. UBA6699 | reverse complement strand
GTGGTCGAACACGATCTCGGTTTCGAAACGCTCGGCATGCTCCTGCATACGCTGCATCAGGGCCGGGCCAGTCAGGCCGTGCGGGTCGCCCGGCCAGTTGTCGACTTCGGTAGTGGTGGTCAGCTGGCCGCCGGCCTGCATGCCGGTGATCAGCAGCGGCTTGAGGTTGGCACGGGCGGCATACACCGCAGCGCTGTAACCGGCAGGGCCGGAACCCAGAATGATGACGCGCGAATGACGTACTTCAGACATGTCGAACTCCTGTCGAGCGGGCCGATGTCGATACACCGGCGGCGCCAGCTGGAAAATTTAAAAGGACCCACGCAGCACTTGGGGAAGGCTACAACGCGCAGGCCCGGAAAGCGGAAAGGTGAACGCACTGTAGCGAGGTCGCAAAGATTAAGGAAATATCCTTCGACAATCCACCTCATAGGCATCGTCTATGCTGCGATTTCATCGGTGATCATACTGTCGATGCTTTTGTTACAGCCGGTTTCCCAACCACCCGCTGCCTTTCGTCGGCACGCCAAACTCGGTAAGGTCAGCGCGTTTCCCTTCTCTGCGGAGTACCTTGATGCAAGCCCCTGTCCTCTCTGGCCCCCAATACCTGCGCGAAGGCCTGAAACTGGTGCTCAGCCCCAACCTGCGCTTGTTCGTGCTGCTGCCGCTGGCGGTCAACCTGCTGCTGTTCGGTGGCCTGATCTACTTCGCCGGCCATCAGTTCAGCCTCTGGGTGGATGCCCTGATGCCAAGCTTGCCGAGCTGGCTGAGCTTCCTTACCTACATCCTCTGGCCGCTGTTCGTCGCCTTGGTGGTGTTGATGGTGTTCTTCACCTTCACGCTGGTCGCCAACGTCATCGCCGCACCGTTCAACGGTTTTCTCGCCGAAAAGGTTGAAGTGGTGATACGTGGCGAAGACAACTTCCCGGCATTCAGCTGGGGCGAACTGGTGGCAATGGTACCGCGCACGCTCAGTCGCGAAATGCGCAAGCTGGGCTACTTCCTGCCACGGGCCATCGGCCTGTTCATCCT
>NZ_DKJF01000121.1:0-328 GCF_002454615.1 Pseudomonas sp. UBA6699 | reverse complement strand
GGCCATCGGCCTGTTCATCCTCTCACTGGTTCCGGTGGTCAACGTGGTAGCCGCGCCGCTGTGGCTGATCTTCGGCGTATGGATGATGGCCATCCAGTACATCGACTACCCGGCCGACAACAACAAGATGAGCTGGCAGGACATGCTGGCCTGGCTGCGCCAGAAGCGCTGGCAGAGCCTGGGCTTTGGCGGGGTGACGTACCTGGCGTTGCTGATCCCGGGGGTGAACGTGCTGATGATGCCGGCGGCGGTGGCCGGGGCTACGTTGTTCTGGGTCCGGGAGCGGGACTGATCCCTGGGCGTTACGCGATCTCTGTAGGAGCGGCCT
>NZ_DKJF01000049.1:0-46458 GCF_002454615.1 Pseudomonas sp. UBA6699 | reverse complement strand
GGCGGCGCTCGATCTCACAACCAACAAAACCCTCAAGACACTGACCAACCAAACGACACAAAGCGGACCTTGTCAGCCCCGCCACCTGGCGCCACACTATCCCCCATGAAAACCCTCGCCCCGAGCTACCTCAAGCATCAGTTCCTGATCGCCATGCCGCACATGGCCGATCCGAACTTCGCCCAGACCCTCACGTACATTGTCGAGCACAACGCCCATGGTGCCATGGGCCTGGTGGTGAATCGGCCGCAGGAACTGAGCCTGGCCGATATTCTCGAGCAATTGCGCCCGGACGAAACGCCGCCGGACAGCACTTTGCAAGTGCCGATCTACCAGGGCGGCCCGGTGCAGACCGACCGTGGCTTCGTGCTGCACAGCAGCGAGTGCAGCTTCCAGGCGAGCGTGGCGCTGGAAGGGCTGACGCTGAGCACGTCGCAGGACATCCTGCTGGCCATTGCCGCCGGGGTCGGCCCCAAGCAAAGCCTGATCACGCTCGGCTATGCCGGCTGGGAAGCCGGCCAGCTGGAAGCGGAGCTGGCCGAAAATGCCTGGCTCAACTGCCCGTTCGACCCGCAAATCATCTTTGAAATGGCCAGTGACCTGCGCCTGGAGGCCGCCGCCGCCAGCCTGGGCATCAACCTGCACCTGCTGACCAGCCAGGCGGGCCACGCCTGATGACCGAACTACGCCTGCTGCTGGGTTTCGACTATGGCAGCAAACAGATCGGTGTGGCCGTCGGCCAGGTCATCACCGGCCAGGCCCGTGAGCTGTGCACGCTGAAGGCGCAGAACGGCGTGCCGGACTGGGCCCAGGTGGAAAAGCTGATTGCCGAATGGAAGCCGGACGCCATCGTCGTCGGCCTGCCATTGAACATGGACGGCACGCCCAGCGAAATGAGCGCCCGCGCCGAAAAATTTGCCCGCCGCCTCAATGGCCGCTTCAACCTGCCCGTGCACACCCACGACGAGCGCCTGACCACTTTCGAGGCCAAAGGCGAGCGCATGGCCCGTGGCGGCCAGCGCGGCAGCTACCGCGACAACCCGGTCGATGCCATCGCCGCGGCCCTGTTGCTGCAAGGCTGGCTGGAGGCCAATACCTGATCATCTTTGCCGCCGGCCACGCCCGGCGCACCCTTCCGAGGAGCCCGCAATGAGCCTACCCAACCCCGCCGAGCTGGTCCGGCAGATGGCTGTCGACCTTCGCGCCCACCTGGCCCGCCGCAGCATCAGCGGGCCGCGTTACATCGGTATTCGTACAGGTGGTGTCTGGGTTGCCCAGGCCCTGCAGGAGGCCATGGGCGACGAGAGTGCCATGGGTACCCTGGACGTCTCGTTCTACCGCGATGACTTCAGCCAGAATGGCCTGCACCCGCAGGTACGCCCGTCCGAGCTGCCGTTCGAAGTCGAAGGTCAGCACCTGGTGTTGGTGGATGACGTGCTGATGAGCGGCCGCACCATCCGCGCGGCGCTCAACGAACTGTTCGATTATGGCCGCCCGGCCAGCGTCACCCTGGTCTGCCTGGTGGACCTGGATGCCGGCGAACTGCCAATCCGCCCGAATGTGGTCGGCACCACCCTGTCGCTGGCCCCCGATGAACGGGTAAAATTGACCGGACCCGCACCGCTCGCCCTCGAGCGCCAGGACCTCGCCCCCGCTTCCGCCCTTTAAGAGTCCCCCGCGATGACGCCAATCGACGCCAAGCGCCCGCTGCAGCTCAATGACCAGGGCCAGCTGCGCCACTTCCTCTCGCTTGACGGTTTGCCCCGCGAACTGCTCACCGAGATCCTCGACACCGCCGACTCCTTCCTGGAAGTCGGTGCCCGGGCCGTGAAAAAAGTCCCTTTGCTGCGCGGCAAGACCGTGTGCAACGTGTTCTTCGAGAACTCGACCCGTACCCGCACCACCTTCGAGCTGGCAGCCCAGCGCCTGTCTGCCGACGTGATCAGCCTGAATGTGTCGACGTCCTCGACCAGCAAGGGCGAGACCTTGTTCGACACCCTGCGCAACCTCGAAGCCATGGCCGCCGACATGTTCGTCGTGCGCCACTCCGACTCGGGGGCTGCGCATTTCATCGCCGAGCACGTGTGCCCGCACGTTGCCGTGATCAACGGTGGTGACGGCCGCCATGCGCACCCGACCCAGGGCATGCTCGACATGCTGACCATCCGTCGCCACAAGGGCAGCTTCGAGAACCTGTCGGTAGCGATCGTCGGCGATATCCTGCACTCGCGGGTAGCCCGCTCCGACATGCTGGCGCTCAAGGCCCTGGGTTGCCCGGACATTCGCGTGATCGGGCCGAAAACCCTGATCCCGGTCGGTATCGAGCAGTACGGCGTGAAGGTCTACACCGACCTCGCCGAGGGCCTGAAGGATGTCGACGTGGTGATCATGCTGCGCCTGCAGCGTGAGCGCATGGCCGGTGGCCTGCTGCCCAGCGAAGGCGAGTTCTACCGCCTGTTCGGCCTGACCACCGCCCGCCTGGCCGGGGCCAAGCCGGATGCCATCGTCATGCACCCAGGCCCGATCAACCGGGGCGTGGAGATTGAGTCGGCGGTGGCCGACGGCAAGCATTCGGTGATCCTCAACCAGGTTACCTACGGCATCGCTGTACGCATGGCAGTGCTGTCCATGGCCATGAGCGGGCAAAACGCGCAACGTCAATTCGACCAGGAGAACGCCCAGTGACCATCAGCATTCTTGGCGCCCGGGTCATCGACCCCAACAGCGGCCTAGACCAGGTCACCGACCTGCACCTGGACGGTGGCCGCATTGCTGCCATCGGCGCCGCCCCGGCCGGTTTCAGCGCCAGCCGCACGATCCAGGCGCAAGGCCTGGTTGCCGCGCCTGGCCTGGTCGACCTTGGCGTGTCCCTGCGCGAACCGGGCTTTAGCCGCAAAGGCAACATCGCCAGCGAAACCCGCGCAGCCGTGGCCGGCGGCGTGACCAGCCTGTGCTGCCCACCGCAAACCAAGCCGGTGCTGGACACCTCGGCCGTGGCCGAGCTGATTCTCGACCGTGCCCGCGAAGCGGCCAACAGCAAGGTCTACCCGATCGGCGCCCTGACCAAGGGCCTGGAAGGCGAGCAACTGGCGGAGCTGGTGGCCCTGCGTGACACCGGCTGCGTGGCATTCGGCAACGGCCTGAAGGAAATCCCCAACAACCGTACCTTGGCCCGCGCCCTGGAGTATGCCGCCACCTTCGACCTGACCGTGGTGTTCCATTCCCAGGACCGCGACCTGGCCCAGGGCGGCCTGGCCCATGAAGGCGCCATGGCCAGCTTCCTTGGCTTGCCGGGCATTCCGGAAAGCGCCGAAACCGTGGCCTTGGCGCGCAACCTGCTGCTGGTCGAGCAGAGTGGCGTGCGCGCGCACTTCAGCCAGATCACCAGCGCCCGTGGCGCGCGGCTGATCGCCCAGGCCCAGGCACTTGGCCTGCCGGTAACCGCTGACGTGGCGCTGTACCAGCTGATTCTCACCGACGAGTCGCTGCGCGAGTTCTCCAGCCTGTACCACGTGCAGCCACCGCTGCGTACTGCTGCTGACCGTGACGGCCTGCGTGAAGCGGTCAAGTCTGGCGTGATCCAGGCGATTTCCAGCCACCACCAGCCGCACGAACGCGATGCCAAGCTGGCCCCTTTCGGTGCTACCGAACCGGGTATCAGCAGCGTCGAGTTGCTGCTGCCGCTGGCCATGACCCTGGTGCAGGACGGCCTGCTCGACCTGCCCACCCTGCTCGCCCGCCTGAGCAGCGGCCCGGCTGCCGCCCTGCGCCTGCCTGCGGGTGAGTTGAAAGCAGGCGGCGCGGCCGACCTGGTGCTGTTCGACCCGCAAGCCTCGACCGTTGCCGGCGAGCAATGGCTGTCGCGGGGTGAGAACTGCCCGTTCATCGGCCACTGCCTGCCGGGTGCAGTGCGTTATACCTTGGTCGATGGGCACGTTTGCCACGAGGCCTAAGGGCTAGCTGCAAGCTGCAAGTCGAAAGTCGAAAGTCGAAAGTCGCAAGAAGAAGCAAGCCTCCCACGGATCTGCTTTTTCTTGCCGCTTGTAGCTTGTAGCTTGTAGCTTGTAGCTTGCAGCTTGCAGCTTGCAGCTTGCAGCTTGCAGCTTGCAGCTTGCAGCTTGAAGAAGAAGCAAGCCACCCACCGATCTGCTTTTTCTTGTCGCTTGTAGCTTGAAGCTTGAAACTCTCCCCCCCACCCCCATATGAGTCTGCATCAGGCACTTTCGCCCCGCTGCGTGGAGACTCTCCCCTTGACCACCATCGTTTCTGTCCGCCGTAACGGCAAAGTCGTCATGGGCGGCGACGGCCAGGTATCCCTCGGCAACACGGTAATGAAAGGCAACGCCAAGAAAGTGCGCCGCCTGTACCACGGCCAGGTCATCGCCGGCTTCGCCGGTGCCACCGCCGACGCATTCACCCTGTTCGAGCGCTTTGAAGGGCAGCTGGAGAAACACCAGGGCCACCTGATCCGTGCTGCCGTCGAGCTGGCCAAGGAATGGCGTACCGACCGTTCCCTGAGCCGCCTGGAAGCCATGCTGGCCGTGGCCAACAAGGATGCCTCGCTGATCATCACCGGCAACGGCGACGTGGTCGAACCCGAAGATGGCTTGATCGCCATGGGTTCCGGTGGTGCCTACGCCCAGGCTGCCGCCCGCGCACTGCTGAACAAGACCGACCTCTCGGCCCGTGAAATCGCCGAGACCGCCCTGAACATCGCCGGCGACATCTGCGTGTTCACCAACCATAACCTGACCATCGAGGAGCAGGACCTGGCCGACTGACTCAGCTGTTCTGGCGCCCCATCCCGGTGATGGGGCTTTTCCACGCTGACTCATCTGCCCAAGGACCCAATTGATCATGTCCATGACCCCCCGCGAGATCGTCCACGAACTCAACCGCCACATCATCGGCCAGGACGACGCCAAGCGCGCCGTGGCCATTGCCCTGCGCAACCGCTGGCGGCGGATGCAGCTGCCGGCTGAGCTGCGCGCCGAAGTGACGCCGAAGAACATCCTGATGATCGGCCCGACCGGTGTCGGCAAGACCGAAATCGCCCGCCGCCTGGCCAAGCTGGCCAACGCCCCGTTCCTCAAGGTCGAAGCCACCAAGTTCACCGAAGTCGGCTACGTCGGCCGTGACGTCGAGTCGATCATCCGCGACCTGGCCGATGCCGCACTGAAGATGCTGCGCGAGCAGGAGATCATCCGTGTGCGCCACCGCGCCGAAGACGCCGCCGAAGACCGTATTCTCGATGCCCTGCTGCCGCAGGCGCGGGTGACCAGCTTCAACGAGGAAGCCGCGCAGACCAGTAGCGACTCCAACACCCGCCAGCTGTTCCGCAAGCGCCTGCGCGAAGGCCAGCTGGATGACAAGGAAATCGAGATCGAAGTCGCCGATGCCGTAGGTGTCGAAATTGCCGCGCCGCCCGGCATGGAAGAAATGACCAACCAGCTGCAAAGCCTGTTCGCCAACATGGGCAAGGGCAAGCGCAAGGCGCGCAAGCTGAAGGTCAAAGAAGCGCTGAAGATGGTCCGCGATGAAGAAGCGGGCCGCCTGGTCAACGAGGAAGAGCTCAAGGCCAAGGCCCTGGAAGCGGTCGAGCAGCACGGTATCGTGTTCATCGACGAAATCGACAAGGTCGCCAAGCGCGGCAATGTGGGCGGTGCCGATGTGTCCCGTGAAGGCGTGCAGCGCGACCTGCTGCCGCTGATCGAAGGCTGCACCGTCAACACCAAGCTGGGTATGGTCAAGACCGACCACATCCTGTTCATTGCCTCGGGCGCGTTCCACCTGAGCAAGCCCAGCGACCTGGTACCCGAGCTGCAAGGCCGCCTGCCGATCCGTGTAGAGCTCAAGGCACTGACCCCGGAAGACTTCGAGCGTATTTTGCGCGAGCCGCACGCTTCGCTGACCGAGCAGTACCAGGCGCTGCTGAAAACCGAAGGCCTGAACATCGAGTTCGTCGCCGACGGCATCAAGCGCCTGGCCGAAATTGCCTATCAGGTCAACGAGAAAACCGAGAACATCGGTGCCCGTCGCCTGCATACCCTGCTGGAGCGCCTGCTTGAAGAGGTGTCGTTCAGTGCCGGTGACCTGGCCAGCGCCCATGACGAAACGCCGATCCAGATCGACGCGGCCTATGTGAACAGCCACCTGGGTGAGCTGGCGCAGAACGAAGACCTGTCGCGTTACATCCTGTAAGCGGCAAGCTGCAAGCGACGAGCTGTTAGGCGTCGCTTGCAGCACCGCAAAACATGGCCGTTACATGTCTTGGCCATCTCCTCTTGCAGCTTGAGGCTCGAAGCTTGAAGCTTGAGTCTTGTCGCCAAGAAGAGATTCAGCCCATGGCCCGCATGCCCACCGCCATCAACCTGCACAAAGCCTCGAAAACCCTCAGCCTTACCTATGCGCCCGGTGAGGTCTACACCCTGCCCGCCGAGTTCCTGCGCGTGCACTCCCCCTCCGCCGAGGTCCAGGGCCACGGCAACCCCATTCTGCAATTCGGCAAGCTCAACGTCGGCCTCAGCGGCATCGAGCCAGCCGGCCAATATGCACTGAAACTGACCTTCGACGACGGCCATGACAGCGGCCTGTTCACCTGGGAATACCTGGAACAGCTGTGCCTGCGCCAAAACGAGCTGTGGGCCGAATACCTCGACGAGCTGCACAAGGCCGGCAAGTCCCGCGACCCGGCGGAGTCGGTCGTCAAATTCATGCTCTAGCGCAAGGGCTGCAAGGTTTAGAGCGCATTTTCTAGTTTCATCTGTTTGAATGATTGTCAGACGGCCCAGTGACGGGCTGTCTTGCGCATTACATGAAAGTCGGGTAACCAATGTGAGTGGCAAGTTCCCTGCATCACGCTGCAGGTATTCAGAACCCCGCAGCACCGCTGTTCCTTATCACTGGTCACCCGAGTAGCAGTACCGGGCTCAGGGCTGTGCCCCCGTCACAGCAACCGGTACTCGTCTCAGGACAACGGAGCGTCGTAGATGAATAACAAGAACAACGATGAGCTGCAGCGGCAGGCCTCGGAAAACACCCTGGGGCTGAACCCGATCATCGGCATTCGCCGCAAAGACCTGCTGAGTTCGGCACGCACCGTATTGCGTCAGGCCGTGCGCCAACCGCTGCACAGCGCAAAGCACGTGGCCCATTTTGGCCTGGAACTGAAAAACGTCCTGCTGGGCAAGTCCAGCCTGGCCCCGGAAAGCGACGACCGACGCTTCAACGACCCGGCCTGGAGCAGCAACCCACTGTACCGCCGCTACCTGCAGACGTATCTGGCCTGGCGCAACGAACTGCAGGACTGGATCGGCAGCAGTGACCTGTCACCTCAGGACATCAGCCGCGGCCAGTTCGTCATCAACCTGATGACCGAAGCCATGGCGCCGACCAACACTTTGTCCAACCCGGCGGCGGTCAAGCGCTTCTTCGAGACCGGTGGCAAGAGCCTGCTCGACGGCTTGTCCAACCTGGCCAAGGACATGGTCAACAACGGCGGCATGCCTAGCCAGGTGAACATGGACGCCTTCGAGGTGGGCAAGAACCTGGGCACCAGCGAAGGCGCGGTGGTGTACCGCAATGATGTGCTGGAACTGATCCAGTACAGCCCGATCACCGAACAGGTGCACGCCCGGCCACTGCTGGTGGTGCCGCCGCAGATCAACAAGTTCTACGTATTCGACCTGAGCCCGGAAAAGAGCCTGGCTCGTTTTTGCCTGCGCTCGCAGCAGCAAACCTTCATCATCAGCTGGCGCAACCCGACCAAGGCCCAGCGTGAATGGGGCTTGTCCACCTACATCGACGCACTCAAGGAAGCCGTCGACGCCGTATTGGCGATTACCGGCAGCAAGGACCTGAACATGCTCGGTGCCTGCTCTGGCGGCATCACCTGCACGGCACTGGTAGGGCACTACGCAGCCCTCGGCGAGCACAAGGTCAATGCCCTGACCCTGCTGGTCAGCGTGCTGGACACCACGATGGATACCCAGGTGGCGCTGTTCGTCGACGAGCAGACCCTGGAAGCCGCCAAGCGCCACTCCTACCAGGCCGGTGTGCTGGAAGGCAGCGAGAGGGCCAAGGTGTTCGCCTGGATGCGCCCCAACGACCTGATCTGGAACTACTGGGTGAACAACTACCTGCTCGGCAACGAGCCGCCGGTGTTCGACATCCTGTTCTGGAACAACGACACCACGCGCCTGCCCGCCGCCTTCCATGGCGACCTGATCGAAATGTTCAAGACCAACCCGCTGACGCGCCCCAACGCCCTGGAAGTGTGCGGCACCCCCATCGATCTGAAAAACGTGCAGTGCGACATTTTCAGCGTGGCGGGTACCGCTGACCACATTACCCCGTGGCAGTCGTGCTACCGCTCGGCCCACCTGTTCGGGGGCAAGATCGAGTTCGTGCTGTCCAACAGCGGGCATATCCAGAGCATCCTCAACCCACCGGGCAACCCCAAGGCACGCTTCATGACCGGTGACGACCGCCCGGGTGATCCGCTGGCCTGGCAGGAAAATGCCACCAAGCATGCCGACTCCTGGTGGCTGCACTGGCAAGGCTGGCTGGCCGAGCGCGCAGGCGAACTGAAAAAAGCGCCGACCCGCCTGGGCAACCGTGCCTATGCTGCGGGCGAGGCGGCCCCAGGCACCTACGTTCACGAGCGTTGAGTGGCAGCGCCGTGGCGGCCCTCAGGGCGCCACGGTGTTCATTTCACCCAAGAGTCACGCGCATGACGCAACCGTATATCTTCCGGACCGTCGAGCTGGACAACCAGTCCATCCGCACCGCCGTCCGCCCCGGCAAGCCGCACTTGACGCCGCTGCTGATCTTCAATGGCATCGGCGCCAACCTGGAGCTGGTATTCCCGTTCATCGAAGCACTGGACCCGGACCTGGAAGTGATCGCTTTCGACGTTCCCGGTGTCGGCGGCTCGTCCACCCCGCGCCACCCGTATCGCTTCCCCGGGCTGGCCAAGCTGACGGCACGGATGCTCGATTACCTCGATTACGGCCAGGTCAATGTGATTGGGGTGTCCTGGGGCGGCGCCCTGGCCCAGCAGTTCGCCCACGACTACCCCGAACGCTGCAGGAAGCTGATACTCGCCGCCACTGCCGCCGGTGCCGTGATGGTACCCGGCAAGCCCAAGGTGCTGTGGATGATGGCCAGCCCCAGGCGCTATGTGCAGCCATCGCATGTCTTGCGCATTGCCCCGCTGATCTACGGTGGCGGTTTTCGCCGGGACCCAGAGCTGGCCATGCACCACGCAGCCAAGGTGCGCTCCGGCGGCAAGATGGGCTACTACTGGCAGCTGTTCGCCGGCCTGGGCTGGACCAGCATTCACTGGCTGCACAAGATCCAGCAGCCGACCCTGGTGCTGGCGGGCGACGACGACCCGCTGATCCCGCTGGTTAACATGCGCCTGCTGGCCTGGCGGATTCCCAACGCCGAGCTACATATTATCGACGACGGCCATTTGTTCCTGATTACCCGAGCCGAGGCTGTCGCGCCAATCATCATGAAGTTCCTGCAGCAAGAACGTCAGCGCGCCGTGATGCACCCGCGCCCGGCCTCGGGAGGGTAAGCGCCAGCACCGCGAAAGGGGCTATAACGCGCAATGGGTCAGACAAGGGAGTGTTGCCATGACAGACAAACCGGCCAAAGGATCGCAAACGGTCCCTGCCGGCAGAATGACCGTGCAGCATGCCATGCTCGGCCTGCGCGGCCGCGACCTGCTGGCCACGCTACGCAATGTCGGCCGCCACGGCCTGCGCCACCCGTTGCATACCGCCCATCACCTGCTGGCCCTTGGCGGGCAACTGGGGCGGGTGATGCTGGGCGATTCACCGCTTCAACCCAACCCGCGTGACAACCGGTTCAGCGACCCTGCATGGAGCCTGAACCCGTTCTACCGCCGAGGCCTGCAAGCCTACCTGGCCTGGCAGCAGCAGACCCGCCAGTGGATCGACGAAAGCCAGCTGCATGACGATGACCGGGCCCGCGCCCACGTTCTGTTCAACCTGCTCAACGATGCGCTGGCCCCCAGCAACTCGCTGCTCAACCCGCTGGCCGTGAAGGAACTGTTCAACACCGGTGGCCAGAGCCTGGTGCGCGGCCTGGCCCACCTGCTCGAAGACCTGCGCCACAACGATGGCCTGCCGCGCCAGGTCGATGAGCGGGCCTTCGACGTGGGCCGCAACCTGGCCGCCACCCCTGGGGCCGTGGTATTTCGCAACGAGCTGCTGGAGCTGATCCAGTACCGGCCGATGAGTGAAAAACAGCACAGCCGCCCGCTGTTGGTGGTGCCGCCGCAGATCAACAAGTTCTATATCTTCGACCTGAGCACGAACAACAGCTTCGTCCAGTACATGCTCAAGAACAACTTGCAAGTGTTCATGGTCAGCTGGCGCAACCCAGACCCGCGCCATCGTGAATGGGGCCTGTCCAGCTACGTGCAGGCGCTGGAAGAAGCCCTGGATGCCTGCCGCCGCATCAGCGGCAACCGCGACCCCAACCTCATGGGCGCTTGCGCCGGCGGCCTGACCATGGCCGCCTTGCAAGGCCACCTGCAAGCCAGGAACCAGTTGCGCCGGGTGCGCAGTGCCACCTACCTGGTCAGCCTGCTGGACAGCAAGTTCGACAGCCCGGCCAGCCTGTTCGCCGACGAGCAGACCCTGCAGGCAGCCAAACGCCGCTCTCACCAGCGCGGCGTGCTGGACGGCGCCGAAGTGGCGCGGGTGTTTGCCTGGATGCGCCCCAACGACCTGATCTGGAACTACTGGGTCAACAACTACCTGCTCGGCAAGACACCGCCTGCGTTCGACATTCTCTACTGGAACGCCGACAGCACGCGCCTGCCTGCCGCATTGCATGGCGACCTGCTGGATTTCTTCAAGCTCAACCCGTTGACCTACCCGGCCGGGCTGGAGGTCTGCGGCACGCCAATCGACCTGCAACAGGTCAGCGTGGACAGTTTTACCGTCGCCGGCAGCAACGACCACATCACCCCCTGGGACGCGGTGTACCGGTCGGCCTTGCTGCTGGGCGGTGAGCGCCGCTTCGTGCTGGCCAACAGCGGGCATATCCAGAGCATCATCAACCCGCCAGGCAACCCCAAGGCCTATTACCTGACCAACCCCAGCCTGAGCAGTGACCCGCGCGCATGGTTCCACGAGGCTACGCGCAGCGAGGGTAGCTGGTGGCCGTTGTGGCTGGCGTGGATCACCCAGCGCTCCGGTCCGCTCAAGGCGCCACGCAACGACCTGGGCAACGCCACCCACCCGCCCCTGGCCCCTGCGCCCGGCACCTATGTGCTGACCCGATGAGCAGACCGACCGGATGAAAACCCGCGATCGTATCCTTGAGTGCGCCCTGCAGCTGTTCAACCAGCAGGGCGAGCCGAACGTATCGACCCTGGAGATTGCCAACGAGCTGGGTATCAGCCCGGGCAACCTCTACTACCACTTCCACGGCAAGGAGCCCCTGGTACTGGGGTTGTTCGAGCGCTTCGAGGAAGCGCTGATGCCGCTGCTGGACCCGCCGCTGGAAGTGCGCCTGGATGCCGAGGACTACTGGCTGTTCCTGCACCTGATCGTCGAGCACATGGCGCAGTACCGGTTTCTGTTCCAGGACCTGTCGAACCTGACCGGGCGCCTGCCCAAGCTGGCCCGCGGCATGCGCAGCCTGATCAACGCCCTGAAGCGCACGCTGGCGGCACTGCTGGCCAGCCTCAAGGGCCAGGGCCTGGTACAGAGTGACACCCAGGCCTTGGGGCAACTGGTGGAACAGATCACCCTGACGCTGCTGTTCTCGCTGGATTACCAGCGGGTGCTGGGGCGCGAAGGGGATGTGGGGATCGTGGTGTACCAGGTGATGATGCTGGTGGCGCCGCACCTGCAGGCTCAGGCCCGGGGGGCAGCCGAGCAGTTGGCGATGAAGTATCTGGAGGACTAGCCCTGCAGGGGCTGTGCTGCCGCCGCCAACGCATTCGCGGGTGAACCCGCGCCTGCAGGGTTGTGCTGAACCTGAGGCGCGGGGCCACCCGCGAAGAGGCCGTTGCGGTATCAGATCAGGGTACCGGTCCCGTTGGCCGCCGACGGCGTGTTGCTGGCCGGGGCTGCAGCCGGGGCCGGGGCGTCGGTTGCGGCAGGTGCGGCGCTGGCCGCCGGCTTGGCCGGTGCTTTCTTCGCTGCAGGCTTCCTGGCTGCTGCCGGTTTGGCTGCTGCCGGCTTTGCCGCAGGCTTGGCGGCGGGTTTCGCTGCTGCCGCCTTGGCTGCAGGTTTCGCCGCAGCGGTTTTGCCTGCGGGTTTGGCCGCTGCCGCCTTGGCCAGTGGCTTGGCTGCCGCCTTGCTGGCTGCCGGCTTGGCTGCGGCCCCTCGCGACGAAACCGGCGCCACCGAGGCACCGGTCAGCTTCTCGATCTGCTTGGTCAGGCTGTCTACCTGCTGGTGCAGGGCCTTGATTTCGTTGCGGCTGGGTACACCCAGGCGCGAGATGGCGCTGTTCAGGCGTTTATCGAAAGCCTCTTCGAGTTCGCTCCACTTGCCCAGCGCCCGGTCCTTCACGCCGGACACCCGCGAAGTGGTCGAAGACTTGGCGCTTTCGGCCACATCTTCGGCGCTCTTCTTGGCCTGCTTTTCGGCCTTCTCGCCATCTTTCACCAGCGAGTCGAAAAGCTTGGGGCCGTCCTGGTCGATCTTCGAATAGATACCCAGCCCCGCCAGCCAGATCTTGCGGGAGTACTTTTCGATCCCGCCGACCCAGGTGCTGCCTGCTTTGTCGGTATTCTTCTTGCCAGCCATCCTGCTCTCCTTATGGTTTGTGCGCGACGCGCTCAAGCAGCTCGTGCAGCTGTTCAAGCTTGATCGACAGCGCCTCAACGTCATGTTTAGACGGTATGCCAAGGCGATTCAAGGCGCGCCCTACCCGTGCGTCGAAAGCTTTTTCGATCTTGTCGAGTTGAATTTCAACCTTGCCACGTACGCGGCTCACTTCCTGGGCGGCGTCATCGATCTGCTGGTTGGCGGCGTCCAGCTCTTTATCAATGCGCTTCTTGCCCCGCTTCTCGACACCTTCGCCGGCCTTGACCAGCGCCTGGAAATAGTCGGCGCCTTCGTGGCCGACACGCGCATAGGCGCCGATGCCCGCCAGCCAGATCTTGCGTGCGTAACCCCGCACCTCACCCAGCGTGCCCGGCGCGTCCGCCTTTTTCTTCACATTCACTTTGGCCATGCTCTGTACCTCATGCTCATGAGTGGAGGAGGAACCGCCCATGGAGGGTGGGCTTGAGCATAAGGTAGAGGCAGGAATTAGAATCTTCACCCTAAGATCGGCGCACTGCTTTATCTACCACAGGGCCCAGATCATCAGTGACCTGCATCAACTCGTCGTCCGCAGGGACCGGCTCAGCGCAGACGATTTCGAAAGTACCCTGCTCGCCCAGCAAACCCTGCGCGGCAAGCATTTTCACGAAGCACTGCTGAGCCACGACAGCCTGGCTGCCGCCGGCCTGACACCCGAACAACAGAAGGCGCCCCTGGAGAGCGCCCTTCGCGAATACAAGCTGGCCCTGAGCAATGCCCATTACCTGCTTTCACGCAACATGCCTGCGGTGGACAGCAGCCAACTCGAGGCCTACATCGTTGAGCTCAATCTACTGATAAGCCTGGGCGAGGATGACATGGCCAACCTGGCGGCCGAGACCGATCGCCAGGATGCAGTACCCGAGCAACCACTGACCCACAGGGCGCGCAAACAGCTCAAGCCCAATGACTTTCTGGATGTGTACGACATCTATCGCCTGCAGCCCAGGCAGAAGCTCTGGGAGGCGCACTTCCACTACACCACCGCCACCGCCAATGCCCGGCGCTTTGCCAAAGGCCATTTGAAGTTTCCGGAGGCCATGGGCCGCGACGAGCGCTTGCAACGGGCACAGGCTTCGGCGGAGCGTTGCCAGGTGTACCGGGGTGACCTGCGCCTGGACCAGATCGAAGACCTGATCCCGTTCCCCGCCAGCTGAATAAAGCGGGCGTCAGGCCAGTGCCTTGTCCAGGGCCCGCTCGATCTCGCCCTTGATGGTGCCGCTCATCATCGACAGCATCATGCCCAGTTTCAGCTCCACGCGGATGCTGTCTTCGCCGATCTGCACGCTACCCTTGGCGCCGCTGCGCGCCACATCGACCCGGTCACCGTTCCAGGTGGCCTGGAGGTCGTACTCGCGGCTGAGCTTGTCGACCAGCGCCTGGGCCTTGGCACGGGCGGCGTCACGGCCGAGGGAGTGTTTGCGTTCGACGCTGATCTGGGTCATGCAGGTGTTCCTGAAGATGTAGACATAATCGGCATTATGCCCGCCCCCGGCCACAGGCACACCCTGCCAAGACAAATCCGCCCGTTCGCCCTAGAATGGCGGTAATTTTTTCCGGTGAAGCGATATGAACGACCAGCGCAAAGGCGACCACGCCGAACCCACCACCCATTTCGGCTACCAGGACGTCCCTGAAAGCCAGAAAGCCAAGAAAGTTGCCGAGGTATTCCATTCGGTAGCTGCCAAGTACGACCTGATGAACGACGTGCTCTCCGGCGGCATGCACCGCCTGTGGAAGCGCTTCACCATCGAGCTCTCGGGTGTGCGCAGCGGCAACCGCGTGCTGGACATCGCCGGTGGTACCGGCGACCTTGCCGCCAAGTTTTCGCGCCTGGTCGGCCCGACCGGGCAAGTGGTACTGGCCGACATCAACGACTCGATGCTCAAGGTTGGCCGTGACCGCCTGCTGGACCGCGGCGTGGCCGGCAACATCGAATTCGTGCAGGCCGACGCGGAAAAGCTGCCGTTCCCGGACAACCACTTCGATTGCGTGACCATCGCCTTCGGCCTGCGCAACGTCACCCACAAGGATGCAGCCATCCGTTCGATGCTGCGTGTACTCAAGCCCGGTGGCCGCTTGCTGATCCTGGAGTTCTCCAAGCCGACCAACAAGCTCATGTCCAAGGCCTACGATGCCTACTCGTTCGCCTTCATGCCCCTGGCCGGCAAGCTGATCACCAACGACTCCGAAAGCTACCGTTACCTCGCCGAGTCGATCCGCATGCACCCCGACCAGGAAACCCTGAAAAGCATGATGGTCGAGGCCGGCTTCGACCGCGTCACCTACCACAACATGACCAGCGGCATTGTTGCCGTGCACCGGGGAATCAAGCCCTGATGCTGCTGGCCGGGCTGCTCGCCAGTGTCGAACAGGGCCTGAACCGCGTCCTGCGCATGGACAGCACGGCCCTGCCGCGGCTGGGCGCGCTGGCGGGCAAGGTCATCGAGATAGACTGCCGCCAACCGGCCTTGCAGGTGTTCATCCTGCCCGATGAAGAGGGCCTGATGCTCGCCGCCCACTGGGAAGGCGAGGTCGACTGCAGCCTGCGCGCCCCGGCCGGCAGCCTGGTGCAACTGGCCGTGACCAAGGACAAGACTGGCGTGTTGCACAGCCCGCAGGTCGAGCTGCACGGCGACAGCGCCGTGCTGCTCGACCTGTTCGGTGTGCTGCAGGACCTGGAACTGGACTGGGAGCACGAGTTGCAACGCTGGCTCGGCCCGGTGGCCACGGCCATGCTGGCCGGCCACATCCGCCTGCGCGCACGCTGGACCCGCCAGGGCCTGGCGCGCTTCAGCCAGAATTTGTCCGAGTACCTGGCCGAAGAGTCGCGCACGCTGGTCGGCAAGCGCGAAGCCGAGGCTGCCTTCAGCGAACTCGATGCCCTGAAACTCGACACCGAACGCCTTGAGGCGCGCCTCAAGCGCCTTTCCCGATCCCTTGATTCCAGCGATAACGCATGAAGCTGCTCGCCGTCCGCCGCCTTTTCCGCATTCAGCGTGTGGTCATCCGCTACCGCCTGGATGACCTGCTGTTCGATCAACCCCTGCTGCCCTGGTGGCTGGCCAGCCTGCGCCTGCTGATGCCGTGGCGCTGGCTGCCACGCAAGCCGTCCGAGCTCAACCGTGGCGCACGTCTGCGCCTGGCGCTGCAGGACCTGGGGCCGATCTTCATCAAGTTCGGCCAGTTGCTGTCCACCCGCCGCGACCTGCTGCCCCCCGACATCGCCGACGAGCTGATGCTGCTGCAGGACCGCGTGCCGCCATTCGACCCGAAACACGCCGTGGCGTTGATCGAAGCGCAACTGGGTGCCAAGGTGGGCGAGCTGTTCAGCCGCTTCGACGTCGAGCCGCTGGCCTCGGCCTCGGTCGCCCAGGTGCATGCCGCGCGCCTGAAAACGGGCGAAGAGGTGGTGGTCAAGGTGGTACGCCCCGGCCTCAAGCCGGTCATCGCCCAGGACCTGGCCTGGCTGTTCCTGATTGCCAAGGCCGCCGAGCGCGCCTCGGCCGATGCCCGCCGCCTGCACCCGGTGGACATCGTCGGCGACTACGAAAAAACCATCTACGACGAGCTCGACCTGTTGCGCGAAGCGGCCAATGCCAGCCAGCTGCGGCGTAACTTCGAAGGGTCCGAGCTGATGTACGTGCCCCAGGTGTACTGGGACCTGTGCCGCCCCAAGGTGCTGGTCATGGAGCGCATCTATGGCGTGCCCGTGACCGACATGGCTACCCTGGCCGACCAGCGCACCGACATGAAGCTGCTGGCCGAACGGGGTGTGGAGGTGTTCTTCACCCAGGTGTTCCGCGACAGCTTCTTCCATGCCGACATGCACCCGGGCAACATCTTCGTCAGCACGGTCAAACCGTGGAGCCCGCAGTACATCGCCATCGACTGCGGGATCGTCGGCAGCCTCACCGCCGAAGACCAGGACTACCTGGCGCGCAACCTGTTTGCCTTCTTCAAGCGCGACTACCGGCGTGTGGCCGAGCTGCACATCGATTCGGGCTGGGTCCCGGCGCATACCAAGGTCAACGAATTCGAAGCCGCGATCCGCACCGTGTGCGAACCGATCTTCGAAAAACCGTTAAAGGATATTTCCTTCGGCCAGGTGCTGATGCGCCTGTTCCAGACCGCACGGCGCTTCAACATGGAAGTGCAGCCGCAGTTGGTGCTGCTGCAAAAAACCTTGCTCAACATCGAAGGCCTAGGCCGCCAGCTGTACCCTGACCTGGACCTGTGGAGCACCGCCAAGCCCTACCTGGAACGCTGGATGCGCGAGCGCTACAGCCCCAAGGCCATGTTCGGCAACCTGCACAGCCATGTCGAGCAGTTGCCGCACCTGGCCGGTATGACCCGCGACCTGCTCGAACGCCTGTCGCAACCGCATTTGCATGACCCGCAACTGCCAGAGCGCCGCAAGGGCGACCGCTGGGCGCTGCGCCTGCTGGGTGCCGGCCTGCTGGGCGGGGGCGCGGTACTGGCCGCGGGTGCTGCCGAGGCCGCCAGCCTGGCCGCGCCTGCAGCCTGGCCAGCCTGGCTGATGCTGGCCGCCGGCCTTTACCTGATCGTGCGCCAATAGCCAGCCGCGCCTGTGGCTGGCACACTAGCGCAAATGGCCCGGTACAGGAGCGGGCTCGCTTTGGAGTCGACGATGAAAGACTGGCTGGACGAGATCAAGTGGAACAGCGATGGCCTGGTGCCAGCGATCGCCCAGGACCACAAGACCGGACGGGTGCTGATGATGGCCTGGATGAACCGCGAATCGCTGGCGCTCACGGCCGCCGAGCAACGCGCCATCTACTGGTCGCGCTCGCGTGGCAAGCTGTGGCGCAAGGGCGAAGAGTCCGGGCATGTGCAGAAGCTGCATGAGCTGCGCCTGGACTGCGACGCCGACGTCATCATCCTGATGGTCGAGCAACTGGGCCATATTGCCTGCCATACCGGCCGTGAAAGCTGTTTCTATCGCGTCTACGAAGACGGCCAGTGGAACATCGTCGACCCTGTCCTCAAGGACCCGGGTGCCATCTACAGCGCAGGACACTGACATGAGCGACACCCTCAACCGCCTGGCCGCCGTGCTTGAAGAACGCAAGCAAGCGGCGCCCGACAGCTCCTATGTGGCCAGCCTGTACCACAAGGGCCTGAACAAGATCCTTGAAAAGCTCGGCGAAGAGTCGGTCGAAACCATCATCGCCGCCAAGGACGCCGCGCACAGCAAGGATTACAGCGATGTCATCTACGAAACCGCCGACCTGTGGTTTCATAGCCTGGTGATGCTCAGCGCGCTGGGCCAGCATCCGCAAGCGGTGCTGGACGAACTGGAGCGCCGCTTCGGGCTGTCCGGACATGATGAGAAGGCTGCGCGAACGCCTTCTGCCTGATGCATTTGCGGGGGGCGCCGGGCGCCCCTGAAGCTTCACTGACATTTTTTCAGGAGTACGAAATGGGTATCTTTGACTGGAAACACTGGATCGTCCTGCTGGTGGTCGTGGTGCTGGTATTCGGCACCAAGAAGCTGAAGAACTTCGGCAGTGACCTGGGCGAGTCGATCAAGGGCTTCCGCAAGGCCATGAACGATGAAGAGCACAAGCCGGCCGAGCAAACCCCGCCGCCTGCCCAGCCTGTGCCGCCGGTGCAGAACACCGCCCAGCCGCAGCCAGGCCACACCATCGAGGGCCAGGCACAGCCGGTCCAAGAGCCACAGCGGAAAGACTGACCCATGTTCGGCATCAGTTTCAGCGAGCTGCTGCTCGTCGGCCTGGTCGCCCTGTTGGTGCTCGGCCCCGAGCGCCTGCCAGGCGCCGCCCGCACCGCAGGTTTGTGGATCGGGCGGCTCAAGCGCAGCTTCAACAGCATCAAGATGGAAGTGGAGCGTGAAATCGGCGCCGACGACATCCGCCGTCAGCTGCACAACGAGCACATCCTGCAGATGGAAGAGGAAGCCAAGCGCATCCTCAACCCGCTGACGCCACCGGCACAGCCGCCCGTGACCACCGCCACCGTGCAGCCACCCGCCGGGGTCGCAGCCAGGCCAGTGGAAACACCGGCCACCCCGGGCACAACCACTGAACCGCCTCAACCGCCGCGAGCCCCATGAGCGAGAATCCGGAACACGACCAGCCAATGCCGCTGGTTTCGCACCTGACCGAACTGCGCACCCGCCTGCTGCGCTGCGTTGCGGTCATTTTCCTGATCTTTGCCGGGCTGTTCTCCTTCGCCCAGCAGATCTACACCCTGGTCTCCGCCCCCCTGCGTGATCACTTGCCGGCCAACGCAACGATGATCGCCACCGACGTGGCCTCCCCGTTCCTCACGCCGTTCAAGCTGACCATGATCGTGTCGCTGTTCCTGGCCATCCCCTTCATCCTCCAGCAGATCTGGGGCTTCATCGCGCCTGGGCTGTACCGCCACGAAAAGCGCATCGCGATCCCGCTGCTGGTGTCGAGCATCCTGCTGTTCTATGCCGGTATGGCGTTCGCCTATTTCCTGGTGTTCCCGCTGATGTTCAAGTTCTTCGCGGCAGCCACCCCGGCAGGCGTGGCCATGATGACCGACATCGCCAACTACCTCGATTTCGTGATGACGTTGTTCTTCGCCTTTGGCGTGGCCTTCGAGATCCCGGTGGCGGTGGTGCTGCTGGTGTGGATCGGCGTGGTCGACGTGAAGTACCTGAAGAAGATCCGCCCTTACGTGATCATCGGCTGCTTCGTGGTCGGCATGATCCTCACGCCACCGGACATCTTCTCGCAGACCCTGCTGGCCGTACCCATGTGGTTGTTGTTCGAAGTCGGCGTGCTGTGCGGCAGCCTGGTGCGCAAGCGCAGTGCCCACGACGAAACTGCCGACGATTCCAACGACCAGCCGCCAGCGACTCAACCGTGAACCTGCTGCTGCTTGAACAGGCCGACTTCGTTGCGGCCGACCGCGTTGTGCTGGCTGACCGGCGCTTCACCCACATGCAGGAAATCCACCGCGTGGCGGTCGGCGACCAGCTGCGCGTGGGCCGCGTCAACGGCTTGATGGGCAAGGCCACGGTGCTGCGCCTGGCACCGCACCAGGCCGAGCTGGAGGTAGCCTTCGACCAGCAACCGCCGGCCAAACTGCCGCTGACCCTGGTGCTGGCTGTACCCCGCCCGAAGATGCTGCGCCGGCTGTTCCAGACCGTGGCCACACTGGGTGTACCGCGGCTGATCCTGCTGAACAGCTACAAGGTCGAGAAAAGCTTCTGGCAAACGCCGTTCCTGCAGCCGGAGAGCATTCGGGACAACCTGATCCTCGGCCTGGAACAGGCCCGCGACACGGTACTGCCCGAGGTGATCATCGAGAAGCGCTTCAAGCCGTTCGTCGAAGACCGCCTGCCCGCGATCGCTGCTGGTACCCTGGGCCTGGTCGGTCACCCCGGCCCGTACCCTGCCTGCCCGCGCGCCGTGGACCAGCCCGTGACCCTGGCCATCGGCCCCGAAGGTGGCTGGATTCCTTACGAAATCGACCTGCTGGGCAAGGCAGGCCTGGCGCCCGTGCAGCTGGGTGAGCGCATTCTGCGCGTGGAAACGGCCGTCACTGCGCTGCTTTCGCGCATTTTCTGACGCAAACGCCACCTAATCGCCCATCAAGTTTCCCCTTCCCGGGCCGATGGCCTTGGCAACACAACAAAGTTTCGTGCTGCCAAGCCGACCGGGAGTCTACATGTATCAATGGTTAGCCCAATCGCTGGGCAATATGAGCGTGAACCGCAAACTGGGAATGGGTTTCGGCCTGGTCCTGCTATTGACCGTGGCCATCACCCTGACCGGCTGGCACGGCATGGACAGCATCACCGCCCGTGGCGACAAGCTGGGGAATATCTCGGTCATTCAGCAGCACACCCAGGAACTGCGTATCGCCCGCCAGCGCTATCAACGCGAGCGCGACGAAGCCTCGATCGCAGACGTGGAAAAAGCCCTGGCTACGCTGGACCGCCAAGTGCAAGTGATGCTCGGCCAGATCGAGCAGCCCGCCGACCACCAGCGCCTGGAGCAGCAGCGCGAGGCCGTGCGCGGCTACCAGCAGGCCTTGGGCGAGCTGAAACAGGCCGGCCAACGCCGCGAGGCAAGCCGCGCAGTGCTCGGCGATAGCGCCGACAAGGCCGTGGAACTGCTGAGCCGGGTGCAACAGCGCCTGCGCCAGGGCGGCGACATAAGCCAATACCAGTCCGCCGTGGAGGTCAGCGCCCTGCTGCAGCAAGCCCGCTTCCAGGTACGCGGTTATACCTACAGCGGCAATGCCGAGTACCAGCAAACCGCTTTGAAAGCCATTGACCAGGCCTTGCTCGAACTGCGCGCGCTGCCGGCCAAGGTGCCGGCCGACTACGCCGCCAGTCTGGACGATGCGACCACCGCCATGGGCGGCTACCGGGATGCGGTCAGCCAGTTCGGCGCTGCCCAGACGGCCAGCGATCAAGCCTTGCAACGCATGGTCGAGTTCGGCGCGGCGCTGCTGCAGACCAGCGAGGCGATGACCACCTCCCAGACCGCCGTACGGGATAGCGCTGCCGCCCAGGCCAAGACCCTGCTGCTGATCGCCACGGTGCTGGCGCTGGCCCTTGGCCTGCTGGCAGCCTGGGCGATTACCCGGCAGATCGTCGTGCCCCTGCGCCAGACCCTGAGCGCCGCCGAGCGGGTAGCCAGCGGCGACCTCAGCCACAACCTGCCGGTAGACCGCCGTGACGAGCTGGGCCAGTTGCAAGCCAGCATGCAGCGCATGACCCAAGGCTTGCGCGAGCTGATCGGTGGCATCGGCGATGGGGTAACGCAGATCGCCAGTGCGGCCGAGCAACTGTCGGCGGTGACCGAGCAGACCAGCGTCGGGGTCAACAACCAGAAGGTCGAGACCGATCAGGTGGCGACTGCCATGAACCAGATGACCGCGACCGTGCACGACGTGGCACGCAATGCCGAGCAAGCCTCGGAAGCGGCCTTGATGGCCGACCAGCAGGCCCGTGAAGGTGACCGGGTGGTGGGCGAAGCGGTGGCGCAGATCGAGCGCCTGGCCGGCGAAGTGATCAACTCCAGCGAAGCGATGAACCAGCTCAAGGCCGAGAGCGACAAGATCGGCAGCGTGCTCGACGTGATCAAGTCGGTGGCTCAACAGACCAATTTGCTGGCGCTCAACGCAGCGATCGAGGCTGCCCGTGCAGGCGAAGCCGGGCGCGGCTTTGCCGTGGTGGCCGACGAGGTACGCAGCCTGGCCCAGCGCACCCAGCAGTCGACCGAAGAAATCGAAGAACTGATTGCCGGCTTGCAAAGCGGAACCCAGCGGGTGGCCAGCGTGATGGACAGCAGCCGCCAACTGACTGACAGCAGCGTCGAGCTGACCCGCCGCGCCGGCAGCTCGCTGGAAACCATCACCCGCACCGTGTCGTCCATCCAGGCGATGAACCAGCAGATCGCCACCGCGGCAGAAGAGCAAACGGCCGTGGCCGAAGAGATCAACCGCAGCGTGATGAATGTGCGGGACATTTCCGACCAGACCTCGGCGGCCAGTGAGGAGACGGCCAGCTCCAGCGTGGAGCTGGCGCGGCTGGGCACCCATTTGCAAGGGTTGGTGGGGCGCTTCAGGCTCTGATCGGGTGTGCCTGGCCTCTTCGCGTCAGTTCGGCGCGGAGCGGCCAGGCACAGGCGACACATTTCCTACTAGCCGCAGCGAAATTTCCTACCTGATTATCAGGTCAAGTCCTACAGCTCCGCTGCCGATGGGCAAAGGTGTCATGCCGGCAATACGCCTGCATGCCCTCCCCCTTTCGCACGGAGACTCACCATGCTCGGCTACCTCAACCGCAAGCTCGGCAACATCAGCGTGGCTGCCAAGCTGGCCCTCGGCTTCGCTGTGGTCCTGCTGCTTACCCTGGCCACCACCATCAGCGGCTGGCGTGCGTTGGACGACGCCATCGTCCGCTCGCAACAGCTCAGCGAAATCGGCCGGATCAACGACCTGACCAAAGACCTGCGCGCAGAGCGCATCACCTTCCGCGTGCTCAACGACGACGCCAGCAAGGCCACTATCGGCAACATCCTCGACCAGCTCAACAGCATGCTCAGCACCCTGCAGCAGCGCAGCAACGTCGATGAGTCGCGCCAGATGCGGACCGATAAGCTGACCCTGCTGCAGCGCCTGCGCGATGACTTCACCGAGTTGCAGCGCACCGTCGCCAACCGGGTGGCCTTGCGCCAGGCAATGCAGGAGCAGGAACAGAAGCTCAACGATGCCATCGACGAGCTGCAGACCCAGGCGTTGCTGAACATGCCGGCCCACAGCCAGCAAAATGGTGCCCTGGCGCAAATGGACACCCTCAGCCGGCAAGTGGACGGTGCCAACCAGCAAAGCCTGGTACCCGCCTACACGTTCGCCCCGGTCGAGGACTTTGCCAAAGTCGGCGACAGCGCCCTGGACGCAGCCCAGGCCAGCCTCGAGCAACTGCTCAAAGGCCTGGCGCCGCTTGGCCTGCCACGCGCTGTCAGCGAGCAGCCCGGTGTCGAGCTGGCCAAGTACCGCGCCAGCCTGGACCAATACCGGCGCGCCGCCGTGCGGGTCGAGCAATTGCAGAACAACATGGAGCGAATGGGCAACGAGTTGCGCGCGCTCAGCCTGGAACTGGGTAAACGCAAGGTCGAGCAACGTGACCGCGAAGCCTTGGCCGCCCGCTCGCTGCTGACCAGCGTTGCGTTGCTGGCACTGGTAGCGGGGGCCCTGGCTGCCTGGCTGATCACCCTGCAGATCACCCAGCCCTTGCGCCAGACCCTGGCGGTGGCGGCGCGCATCGCCAAGGGCGACCTGAGCCAGGTCGACACCGTGCAGCGCCGTGACGAAATGGGCCAGTTGCAGACCAGCATGCGGGAGATGACCTTGAGCCTGCGCGAACTGATCGGGGGCATCGACCAGGGCGTCGGCCAGCTGTCGCAGGCGGCCTCGCAGCTGGCGACCAGCAGCGAAGACACCAAGCTGCGCATCAACCAGCAGCGCGAGGAAACCGACCAGGTTGCCACCGCCATGAACCAGATGAGCGCCACGGTTCAGGAAGTGGCGCAAAACGCCGAGCAGGCCTCGCAGGCCGCCACCAGCGCCGACCAGCAGGCCCAGGTAGGCGACCAGGTGGTGGCCGAAGCCATCGGCCGCATCGAGCAACTGGCCGGGCAGATGGACCATTGCCTGGCGGCCATGCATCACCTGGCGGGCGAAAGCCAGCGGATTGGCAGCATTCTCGATGTCATCAAGTCGGTCTCCGAGCAGACCAACCTGCTGGCCCTGAACGCTGCCATCGAAGCGGCACGGGCCGGTGAAGCCGGGCGCGGTTTTGCCGTGGTGGCCGATGAGGTACGCGGCCTGGCCCAGCGCACCTCAACGGCAACCGAAGAGATCGGCCAGTTGATCGACAGCCTGCACAGCGGCACCGACGAGGTCACCCGCTTGCTGGACAACAGCAAGCAGCTGACCGAACAAAGTGTGGAGCTGAGCCGCAGGGCCGGCGATGCCTTGGGCCAGATCACCAACACGGTGTCGAACATCCAGGGCATGAACCAGCAGATCGCCACGGCCAGCGAAGAACAGAGCGTGGTGGCCGAGCAGATCAACCGGAGCGTGCTGAATGTGCGGGATGTGTCGGACCAGACCAGTGCGGCCAGTGAGCAGACAGCGATGTCGAGCGGCGAGCTGGAACAGCTGGGGCAGCAGCTGCGGGGGATGGTCGGGCGGTTCAATATCTGAGGGTCGCGACGCGGACATCGCAGTGGATGGCACCGGCATTGCCGGTGTTCGCGGCTAAAGCCGCTCCTACACCGACCACGTTGCGTGTAGGAGCGGCTTTAGCGGCGAAGAGGCCGGTGCAGGTTAAAGCACCTGGCGCAGGAAGGCCTGCGCGCGCGGGTCTTTCGGCGCGGCAAAGAACGTGGCCGGGGCCGAGTCTTCCAGCAATTTGCCGTGATCGAAGAACAGCACCCGGTCGGCCACTTCGCGGGCAAAGCCCATTTCGTGGGTGACGCAGACCATGGTCATGCCTTCCTGGGCCAGGGTTTTCATCACGTCCAGCACCTCGCCGACCATTTCAGGGTCCAACGCAGAAGTCGGTTCATCGAACAGCATGACCTTGGGCTCCATGCACAAGGCGCGGGCAATCGCTACACGCTGCTGCTGACCGCCGGAAAGCCGTGAGGGGTATTCGTTGGCCTTCTGTGCAATGCCCACCTTCTCCAGCAACGCCCGGGCCTTGGCCTCGCGGTCCGCCTTGTTGCGCTTGCGCACCACCTTCTGCGCCAGGCACAGGTTTTCCAGCACGGTCATGTGCGGGAACAGGTTGAAATGCTGGAACACCATGCCGACTTCACGGCGGTAGGCGTTGATGTCGGTCTTCGGGTCAGCCAGTTGCAGGCCGTCGATGGCGACATAACCCTGGTCGAAGTGCTCCAGCCCGTTAAGGCAACGCAGGAAGGTGGACTTGCCCGAGCCCGACGGGCCCAGTACCACCACCACTTCGCCCTTGGCCACCTGGGTGGTGACGTTATCCACAGCCCGGACCACCTGGCCGCGGGTGTCGAATATTTTCAGCAGGTCACGGACTTCAATCACTTTGCGCAAGCCTCCGCTCGAGCCGGCTGGCAATGTGCGACAGCGGCAGGTTGATCAGCAGGTACAGGCCTGCCACGCAGAACCAGATCTCGAAGGTGGAGAACGAGGTGGTAATGGCCTCGCGGCCGCTCTTGGTCAGTTCGGTAATGGCGATCACCGACACCAGCGAGGTGTCCTTGACCAGGCTGATGAACTGGCCGGCCAAGGGCGGCAGTACGCGTTTGAAAGCCTGGGGCAGGATCACGTGGCGCATCGACTGGCCGGCATTCAGGCCCAGCGAGCGTGCAGCTTCGTTCTGGCCTTTGGCGATCGACTGCACCCCGGCACGGACGATTTCTGCCACGTAGGCGCCCGTGAACAACGCCAGTGCAGCCACCCCGGCAAATTCGCGGGACAGGTTGAGCACGGTACCGATGAAGAAGTAGAAGATGAAGATCTGCACCAGCAACGGGGTGCCACGCACCAGTTCGACGTACACCGTCGACAGGTCGCGCAGGGTCGGGTTGGTCGACAACCGGCACAGGCCGGCGAACAGGCCGATCACCAGGCCCAAGGCGCCGGACACGACCGAGATCCATAGCGTGGTCCACAGGCCCCAGGCCAGCGGCCCGGCGGCCCAGTGGCGGGTCACACCGATCTGGTCGCCCTCGGCAACATCATCGCCGCGGCTCAGTTGCAGGCTGTCCGCGTCCACATCCAGCACCTGCTCGGCGCCGCTTTCGTCCTTCAGCGTCACGCGGGCGTTATCGCCGGAAATGACGATTTCCTGCACGGTGCCATAATCGGCTGCACGCTGGGTTTCCTCGGCCTTGTACGCGAAGTACTGCGGAACGCGGTTCCAGCGCCACTCGTAGGAAATCATCGAGGTGGCCATGTACAGGCTGAACGCCAGGCCCACCAGGACCAGCGCGGTCAGCCCGTGCCAGGGCCACTGGGCTTTCTTGTGTTTGATCACGTGGGTACTCCAGAAAGCGTCAAGCTGCAAGCTGCAAGCTGCAAGCTGCAAGCTGCAAGCACAAGCAGATCGGTGCACGGTCCGCTTGCGCTTGCGCTTGAAGCTTGAAGCTTGAAGCTTGAAGCTTGTGGCTTGTGGCTTGTGGCTTGTGGCTTGTGGCTTGCGGCTTGCGGCTTGCGGCTTGCGGCTTGAAGCCAGCTTTTATTCCATTTCCTTCAGCCAGTCCTTGTTCTTGAACCACTTGTCGTGAATACGATCGTAGGTCCCGTCGTGCTTGATCTGGTGCAGGAAATTGTTGATGAAGTTGATGCTGTCGTAGTCGCCTTTCTTCAGGCCGAAGGCCAGCGGCTCGTAGGTGAAGGGCTCTTCGAGGAACAGCAGCTTGCCGGCACCGGCCTTGTCCACCGCCACCACGTTATAGGGCGCGTCGTAGACAAAGGCGTCAGCCTTGCCGTTGACCACATCCATCACGGCTTCCTGCTCGTTGTCGTAGCCATGGTACTTGGCTTTGCCGATCAGCTTCTTGGAAACCATTTCGCCGGTGGTGCCAAGCTTGGAGGTGAGGCGGTACTTCTCGTTGTTCAGGTCCTTGTACGACTTGATCTCGCCTGCCAGCTCCTTGCGGATCAGCAGGGTCTGGCCAACCACGATGAAGGGTTCGCTGAAGTTCAGGCGCAGGTTGCGTTCCTGGGTAAGGGTCATGCCGCTGCCGATCATGTCGAACTTGCCGGTCAACAGCGCCGGGATGATGCCGTCGTAAGCGGTGGACACCGCCTCGAACTTGACGCCCATCGACTTGGCCATGGCTTTGAGGATATCGACCTCGAAGCCGATGATCTCGCCACGCTTGTTGGTCATCTGGAACGGCATGTAGGTCGGGTCCATGCCCACCCGCAAGGTGCCGCGCTTGACCGCATCATCGATGGCGCCGGCCTGCGCCGCTGTCACGGCGACCAGGGCGGTAACACCGACCAGCAGTCGCGAAAGGTATTTCTTGATCATCACCAAGTCCCCTAGCAAGAAAAGTAGCGAATCTTATTGTGTTGGCACGGCCGTACCGGCCGATGCTTCGTATCGGAGAGGGATGCTAACGCATGCCGGCCCGGGGACCTAGCACTGGGGGGGACTTTGTTGGCCAAAATCAGGGTTGGGCCCTTGAAGCATCGCGGGCACGCCCGCTCCCTCAGGGAAATGCGGATCCCTGTGGGAGCGGGCGTGCCCGCGAAAAGGCCGGTCAGGCGCCGGCGAGTGCCGGCTGGCCTTCATTCTCCGGATGCAACGGCAGCAGCGGCGAATGCGGGTCGTTCTTGATCGAGGCACGCCACACATCGATCCACGCCGCATTGTGCCCGGCCCATACCTGCTCGTGCAGGCGGCTCAAGGCGACCGGGTCGCTGAGCAACGCCAGGCGGGTATTGAGGTCCAGCCCTTTCGGCCCGACCTCGATGGCCTTGGCCACGCGCTCGGCACGCAGCGCCTCGATCGGCGCCGCCTGGCCGTGGCGGGCCGTGGCCATGGCGCAGGCCAGGGCGTTCTGCCGCGGGTCGACCACAGCACGGACGAAACCGTCATGCAGGGCATGCCAGCGGTTTTCGTGGGTGTACTGGTCGGTTGCCAGCAACTCCTGCGGCGTCGCGTACTCCTCGGGGATCAGGAACAGCTTCTCGTCCTTGGCCGCCAGCCCCAGGCGGGTGCGGCTGGAAATGACCGATACCGGAATCGACAGCATCAGCGAACCGACGATCGGCGCCAGCCACCACAGGAAGCTTGGGTTCAGCCATGCCACCAGCCCGGCCCAGGCAATGCCCAGCAGCGTCTGCGGGCCATGCCGGCGTAGCGCTTCGCTCCACGGTGTGGAGTCGTCGTCGCGCTGCGGCGAGTTCCAGGTCGCCGCCCAACCGAGGAACGCGGCCAGGACGAAGCGGGTATGGAAGATCATGCGCACAGGCGCCAGCAGCATGGAGAACAGCATCTCCATCAGCATCGACAAGGTGACCTTGATTCGCCCGCCGAACTCGACGGCGCCCTTGGCCCAGATCAGGATGACGCTGAGCAGCTTGGGCAGGAACAGCAGCACGATGGTGGTGGAGAACAGCGCCACGGCCTTTTCCGGGTGCCACTGTGGCCACAGCGGGTACAGCTGGTACGGCTCGATGAAGTACTGCGGCTCCATCAGCGTGTTGGTCGCCAGCAGCGCGGTCGACAGCACCAGGAACAGGAACCACAACGGTGCCGACAGGTACGACATGACCCCTGTGAGGAACACCGCACGGTGCACCGGGTGCATGCCCTTGACCAGGAACAGGCGGAAGTTCATCAGGTTGCCGTGGCACCACCGACGGTCACGCTTGAGCTCGTCAAGCAGGTTCGGCGGTAGCTCTTCGTAGCTGCCCGGCAAGTCGTAGGCGATCCACACGCCCCAGCCGGCACGGCGCATCAACGCCGCTTCGACGAAGTCGTGGGACAGGATGGCGCCGGCGAAGGCGCCCTTGCCCGGCAACGGCGCCAAGGCGCAGTGCTCGATGAACGGCTTCATGCGGATGATCGCGTTGTGGCCCCAGTAGTGCGACTCGCCCAGTTGCCAGAAATGCAGCCCGGCAGTGAACAGCGGGCCATACACGCGGGTGGCGAACTGCTGCATGCGCGCATACAGGGTGTCCATGCCCGAGGCTTTCGGCCCGGTCTGGATGATACCGGCGTCCGGGTTGGCCTCCATCAGGCGCACCAGGCTGCTCAGGCATTCGCCACTCATGACACTGTCGGCGTCGAGCACGACCATGTACTTGTACTCGCCACCCCAGCGACGGCAGAAGTCGTCGAGGTTGCCGCTCTTGCGCTTCACGCGCCGCCGGCGGCGGCGGTAGAAGATCCGGCCAAAGCCTTTGGTTTCACGGCACACGTCCAGCCAGGCCTGCTGTTCGGCCACGGCGATGTCGGTGTCGTTGGTGTCGCTGAGCACGAAGAAGTCGAAACGGTCGAGGTTGCCACTGGCGGCCACCGATTCGAACGTCGCCCGCAGGCCGGCAAATACCCGCGGCACGTCCTCGTTGCAGATCGGCATCACCAGCGCGGTACGCGCCTCGGGCGCAATCGGCTCGTTGCCGGCGCTGCTGCCGGAGATCTTGTACTTGTCGCGCCCGGTGAGCAGCTCCAGGAAGCCCATCAGCGCGGTCCAGAAGCCCGCCGACACCCAGCAGAACAGGATGCCGAAGAGGATCAGGATGGAAGTCTGCAAGGCATAGGGCCATACCTGCACCACCGTATCCCACAACGGCTGGTTAAGCACTTCGTCGAGGTCGACGAACGACCAGCCCTGGTACGGCAGGATGCTCTTCATGTACCAGCCGGCAACGATGGTCTGACCGATCATCAGGGCCAGCAGGATATAACGGCGGATCGACCCGACCGTGCGCCAGCGCGCTGCCGGCAGCTCGCGCTTGGGCGGCTGCGGCGCATTGGGGCGGCCGGTCATGCGGCGCCACATGCGGACCAACAGGTTGGTGCGCCACGGCTCCGGCACGACCTTGGTACGCTTGATAGGCGGGGCAATCTTCAGGCACAGGCGGCCGCTGCCGTCGACGCCGAGCATTTCGGCCTCTTCCAGCTCCGCGGCGCTGCCTACGGTAAGGCGCGGGCCCACCGAGGCCTGCACGGCCTCGGCAGGGCTGGCGGCCGGGTTGGCCGCCAGGCGTTGGTGCAGCTCACTGAACGAGGTGCAGCTGGCCAGTTCTGCCCGCTGCTCGTCGCCAAGTGGTAGGTGGGCCAGGTACTCGCCAAGCGATTCCGGCCTTGCGCTTGAGTTACTCATCGGCAGGCAACTGATAGCTCCAGGTCTCGGTCAGCACCTTCTCGGTGGTGGCCGGGGCCCCGTTGGTGGGCGCCGCGTCGGCGGCAGGTTGTTCGGCCTTGGCGGCCTTGTCCGCTTTGTCGGCCTTGGCAGGCTTGGCGGCGGCCTTGTCCTGCTTGGCGTCCTGGGCAGGCTTGGCCGGTTCGGCTGGCACATCACGCACCAGCGCGGCACGCATTTCAGTCGACTTGTTGACCTCTTTGACCTTCAGCCGCAGGGTCAGGCGCCAGCCCTTGGTCTCTGGGTTATAGCGCAGGTTGTTCTCGACCACATCGGCGTTGTCGCCCACGCTGACCTGGCTGCGCAGCGGAGTGTCCTCAGGCAAGGCAGCCAGCGCCGGGCCGGCGAAGTCGACCACGAAGGCCACGCTGCCGTCTGGCTGGCGGATCAGGTTGGACTGCTTGACGTCACCCGTGGAGCGCAGGGTCTGCTTGACCCAGCCCAGGTCAGGGGCCTGGAACTTGGGTTCGTCGATGGTGAAGTGCAGACGGTAGTCGTACTCGAACGGCTTGCCGGGTTCAGGCAGCTTTTCCGGGCTCCAGAACGCCACGATATTGTCGTTGGTCTCGTCGGCAGTCGGGATTTCGACCAGGTCGACGGTGCCCTTGCCCCAGTCACCCTTCGGCTCGATCCAGGCGCTTGGGCGCTTCTGGTAGTTGTCGTCGAGGTCTTCGTAGTCGCTGAAGGCACGCTGACGCTGCATCAGGCCGAAACCGCGTGGGCTTTCCACGCTGAAGTTGCTTACCGACAAGTGTTTCGGGTTGTTCAGCGGGCGCCAGATCCACTCGCCGTTGCCAGCGTGGATGGACAGGCCTTCGGAGTCATGCAGGGCCGGCCGGTAGTTGAGCACTTTGGACGGCTGGTTAGGGCCGAACAGGTACATGCTGGTCAGCGGGGCAATGCCCAGGCGGCTGACCTGATCACGCAGGAACACGCGGGACTGCACGTCGACCACGGTGTCGGTGCCTGGGCGCAGGATCAGTTTGTAGGCGCCGGTGGAACGCGGCGAGTCCAGCAGGGCGTAGATCACCAGGTGCTTGTCAGCCGGCTTGGGCTTCTCGACCCAGAATTCGGTGAAGCGCGGGAACTCCTCGCCCGACGGCAGCGCGGTGTCGATGGCCAGGCCACGGGCCGACAGGCCGTATACATGGCCCTTGCCGACTACGCGGAAGTAGCTGGCACCCAGCAGGGTCATGATTTCGTCCTGCTTGTCTGCCTTGTTGATCGGGTACAGCACACGGAAACCGGCGTACCCCAGGTTCTTGGTGGTATCCGGGTCGTGTGGCACGTCACCGAACTCGAAACGGCTCGGGTCGTACTTGATTTCCTCGACCTTGGTCGCGGTGACTTCGTTGATTTTCACCGGTGTGTCGAAGTGCATGCCCTGGTGGTAGAAGGACAGCTTGAACGGGGTCTTGTCCTTGGCCCACTCGGCCTTTTCCTGCAGGAAGTGGATCTTCTGGTAGTCCGCGAACTTCATGTCGCGGAACACTGCCGGCAGGTTGCTTTTCGGTGCCTCGTACTTCTGGCCGGCCAGATCCTTTGCCTTGGCTGCAACATCGTCAAGATTGAATGCCCACAGCTGGCCCGCGCTCATCAGGCCAACCAGGGCCATGCTGGCCATCAGGGCCTTGCGCAACCGGATGCCGGGGATTCTTGATGCTTTTTGGGGACTAACAATCACGAGCAACCCTCGCCGAAAACAGATCATGAAACCAACGGCCAGCGACAAATGCCGGGTTGGCGAGCACTGTTCGGACCCCGAGAGGGCGTAATGATTCCCCAAACGGTTCCAGACAATGCTCGAGTCAGAGTGAAACGAACCTGCGAACGCAGGTCCATGCAGCGCGCGATTATCCAGCAGGTCGCGTGACAACGCATCAGGCTGGAACAACTATTTATCGTACAAAACCCCTTGTTTTCCTGTGAACAAGGGGTTTATTGACCTCAAATTTGTAACATAAATGTCACGGGGCCATCATTTACCAGGTGCACCTGCATATCTGCGCCAAATCGGCCGCTGGCCACAGGGGCGTATTGGCTGTTGGCCTGCTGCAAAAGATAGTCGAACAATTCGGCCCCGAGCGCCGGCGGCGCAGCCGTGGAGAAGCTCGGGCGCAGGCCGTTGCGGGTGTCTGCCGCCAAGGTGAACTGCGACACCAGCAGCAAGCCGCCGCCAACATCCTTGAGCGACTTGTTCATCTTGCCCTGCTCGTCGCTGAACACCCGGTAGTTCAACAGCTTGTGCAAAAGCTTATCGGCGTGCTCGCGGGAATCTTCAGGCTCTACGGCAACCAGCACCAGCAACCCCTGGTCGATGGCACCCACCACCTCGCCCGCGACTTCTACCCGCGCCCCACGCACCCGTTGCAGCAGGCCCCTCATGCTTCTTCCAGCGGCAGGTCGAGCAAGCGGCGTGCCATTTGGTCGGCGGCACGGACCAGTGCATCGGTAATGCCAGGCTCGGAGGCCGCATGGCCAGCGTCACGGATCACCTTCAGCTCGCTGTTCGGCCAGGCCTGGTGCAGGGCCCAGGCGTTGTCCAGCGGGCAGATCACATCGTAGCGGCCGTGCACGATCACTGCCGGCAAATGGGCGATTTTCGGCAGGTCGCGGATCAGCTGGTCCGGCTCGAGGAACGCGTTGTTCATGAAGAAGTGACATTCGATACGGGCAATCGACAGGGCCCGCTGCGGCTCGGAGAAGCGGTCGACCACCAGCGGATTGGGGCGCAGGGTGGCGGTGCGACCTTCCCAGGTGGACCAGGCCTTGGCCGCGTGCATCTGGGCGATCTGGTCATTGCCGGTAAGGCGCTTGTGGAAGGCCGCCACCAGGTCTCCACGCTCCTGCGCGGGGATCGGCGCAATGTAGTCCTGCCAGTAGTCGGGGAACAGGCGACTGGCGCCCTCTTGGTAGAACCACTGGATTTCCTGGGGCCGGCACAGGAATATGCCGCGCAGGATCAGGCCATGCACCCGCTCGGGGTGGGTCTGGGCGTACGCCAGGGCCAGGGTGGAGCCCCACGAGCCACCGAACAGCACCCATTTATCGATACCCAGGTGCTCGCGGATACGCTCCATGTCCTCGACCAGGTGCCAAGTGGTGTTGTTCTCCAGGCTGGCATGGGGCGTGGAGCGGCCACAGCCGCGCTGGTCGAAGGTGATGATGCGATACAGGTTGGGGTCAAAATAGCAGCGGCTCTGGGCGTCGCAACCAGCGCCAGGGCCACCGTGGATGAACACCACGGGCAAACCTTCCGGCGAGCCGCTTTCGTCGACATACAACACATGCGGCGCTTCCACGGCCAGATCGTGCCGGGCGTAGGGTTTGATCTGCGGGTAGAGGGTCTGCATCGCGCACTCCGTGTAAGGATATATTCGGCCGTTGGCCATCATAAACCTGAATTGCGCTTAGAGCATGTACCTAAGCGAGATCATCTTATGTGCAGGGCGCAGGCGAGCCTCCCTAGCATCGGGGAACACCCTCGAAGTGAGACTCCCCATGATCGACTCCACCAAACCTGCAGCCTGCGAGCCCGACTTCTACCACCAGTTGGTCAGCAGCAAGCTACCCGCCTGGGTGGTCGACGCCCGGCCAGAGCAGCGCCGCCAGCTGCGCCAGGCGGCCAGCCAGCGCGACCCCAGGCTGGAACGCGCATGCCTGGCACACCCAACGGTGGCCAAGGCCCTGGTGCAAACCTATGGCCAACATGTGCAAGCCGAGGCCAACCTGAGTGCCCTCCTGGCAACCCTGCCGGACCTGCAGCGCTATGCCACCGAGCTGCTGTCCACCGCGGTCAGCCAGCGCTTGGGCACCACACTCGATGTCGAGCGTACCTACCTGATGAACCTGAACAGGGCGGCCGCCCTTACCGAGGTGCTCTCCAGCCCTGGCGGCGATCCTTTCGTCACCTCGTCCCGCGCGCTCAAGCTGGCCACCCAACCCCTGCTGCACTGTGCCTTGCAGAACTTCGAGGCCTTCGAGGCCCAGCCCGACGGCTTGTGCGCCGGCGGCCACGCCTCGGCCATTCTCGATAGCAACGACGTTGGCCTGGCCTCCCAGGCGGTGCCACTGCCCATCGTCGCGGAAGCGTTCGCGGCCCTGGCACGCGAGCTGGATATCGGCGGCAAGTATCAACGGCTGCTCGACGCGCTCGACCCACCGGCCGAGCAGCCCAACGCGCCGGCCATTGCCGGCGTATTCAAGGCTGCCGAGCGCTCCACATTCGAGTTGCAGGTTCACCACGCCTGCCTGCTGGGCCGGATCGACACGGCCCTCCATGAAACCTTGCTCAAGCTCGCCACTGAGCCAAAGGTTGAACACGATGGCCGCCCGGTCCTGTGTGCGGGCATCGAGTTGCTGCATGTTCCGCTGACCGGAGCCATGGCGATTGGCCTCGACGCACGCCGGCCGGTGGGCGCCGGCCGATTCCCACCAGGGCCGGTGTACCCGTATGCGGGCTGGGTGGTGCTTTACCTGCCCGGCATGCCCGAGCCGTTGACCCAGCACGCCAGCAGGGCCGATGCCGAAGCGTTCCTGCGTGAACAGTTGCCTGCCTTCCGCCGCCCGGAATGCCAGCGCCTGCTACCCGATCGGCACAAGCGCCCCTTCCTGGAGCGCATCGCCAACGCGCAGGTGCGTCTGCACGTGCAGCCCTTCACCCGCCCGTACCTGGACGAGCTGGCCTGCCAGCGGCAGAAGCGGCTGAGGGATGACGGGCTGTTCCATGCGGTGCCGACAGCCATGCAAAACGGCAAGACTGCGCAACGCCACCTTGACTACTTCAAGGCCCTGGCCTTCGTCAGCCTGAACGTTGCCGCCCTGTTCATCCCCCCGCTCGGCGCCGCGATGCTTGGGGTTACGGCCCTGCAGCTGGCCAATGAAACGTTCGAGGGCATCGACAGCTGGCTTGACGGTGATCGCCAGCAGGCAGTCGACTACTTGATGGACGTGATCGACAACGTCGCCATCATGGCCGCGCTCGCGGCAGCCGGCGGGGGGCAGGCTACGCCGGTGGTCGAGCGGATCCCTGTGGAGACGCCCTCCTTCATCGAAGAACTGCAGCCGATCGACCTGGCCGACGGCGAGCGACGCCTGTGGCACGCGGACCTGGCGCCCTTCGCCCACGACCGGGTATTGCCGGGTGGGCTGGAGCCAGACGAATCCGGCCTGCTGCACTATGGCGGCAAAACCTGGCTGCCCGTGGAAAACCGGGTTTACTCGGTGACCCGCGCTGCGACGGGTTACTGCCTTGAACACCCGACCCGCCCGGCAGGTTACCAGCCCAAAGCGCTGCACAATGGTGCAGGGGCGTGGTTGCTGGAGTCCGAGCAGCCGCAAAGCTGGGACGGCGCACGCCTGCTGCGCCGCCTGGGGCACCTGAGCGGGTCTTTCGATGAAGCGACCTTGCAGCGGATCCTGCACGTCTGCGATATCCACGAAGACACGCTGCGCCACTGCCTGGCCCACAACCGGCGGCTGCCCGCACTGCTGGAAGACACCCTGCAGCGGTTCAAGCTGGATGCCCACATCCGCCAGCTGCCAGACCAAAGCGCCTGGCCTGCAGCGTTCACCACGGCGTACGCGCGCATCGCTAGCCCCCTGCCGGCCAACGGCGAGGTGATCCGCCGGGTCTACCCCAGCCTGCCAGCGCCGATCATCGATGAGCTGGTGCGCGACGCAAGTGCCATTGACCTGCAAGCCCTTGGTGCCGGCAAGGTGCCCCTGCACCTGGCCGAGGAAATTCGCGCCTACCAACAACACGTGCGCCTTGCCCGCGCTTATGAGGGCCTGTACCTGGCCGGCGCGCAAAGCTGGGACAGCGACCGGCTGATCATGCAAACCCTGCCCCACCTGCCGGGCTGGCCCGCAGACACGCGGCTGCGCCTGTTGCAGCGCAGTCACTGGCCCGACCAGGACCATGCCATCGGCGCGCAGGGCAGCAGCCCCTGGGCGACCATCACCCACTCGCCAGCCGGCTACATCGTTCACGCGCAGGGCGAGCCCGGGGCGGTGGTGCGTCGCTACCCGCAGCTCTTCAGCGCGCTGCATGCGGCCTTGCCCGACGCCATGCAAGGCCTGGGCGTCACCAGCGGCGAGGCCCTTCAGCACCTGCTGCAACAGAGCCCGCTATTACCCCGCCCGGCCTTGCGCGATGCGTTAGGCATGCAACCGCCCCGGCCCGGCTATCGCTCGCCGATGCGCCTTGCCGATGGCCGCGTTGGCTACCGTTTGAGCAGCGGTGATGACCAAAGCCAGGGCAGCATGCGCCAGCACCTGCTGAGCACGCTGAGGGCCACCGGCATTCCGGAACGCACCGGCAGGCCGGCCGAGCAGGTGCTGATGTCGCTTGCCGCCAACGGCCGCACCCGGCTGCAGATCCTCGAATACCTGACCACGCTGATGGAGCAACGCAACGCCTTGCAACGCAGCCTGGACGACTGGAGCGAAGCCATTTCACCGGCCTCCGACCAGGCGGCCCGCACCTATGACACCCTGCGTGAAGCGATCATGCAGCACTGGTACGACACCGCCCTGGAGGATGATGCCGCGCTCGGTGCCGAGCTGCGCGTGCAAGGCGTACCGCTGACCGACATCCCGCTGACCCTGCCCGATTTCTTCTACCGCGGCGTGCGCAGCCTGCACCTGCTCGACCTGCCAAGCGGCACCCTGGCAGGTTGGGGCCAGAGCGAGCGGCTGATGCAACGCTTGCTGCGGCTGATGCCCGGGCTGGAAGCACTGGAAATCAGCAGGCCGTATAACCCCAGGGCAACCCCCTCGCTACTGCTGCCCAGCGTGCCGACCATTGCCTCGACCCTGCCGAACCTGCGCAGGCTGGCCATGACCAACCAGAACCTGGCGTTCAGCAACAGCCACCTTGGCGAGCTGGCAGGCCATGCACGGCTTGCCCATCTGGACCTCAGTGGCAACCGGCTGCAGCAAGGCATCGACAGGGCCAGCTTCCACTGGTTTACCCTGGATTACCTGGGCTTGAACCGGATGCAACTGAGCCAATGGCCCACCGGTATCGACAGCGAAACCCTGAGCCGTATCGGGCACCTGTCGTTACAGGACAACAACCTGACGTCACTGCCCGCGTTCCTGCTGGGGGAAACGCCGCTGCAACGCGCGCCGGTGATTTCGCTGCAAGGCAACCCCATCAATGAAACGCACCTGCAACGCCTGCTGCTGAACGAACGCCCGGAAACCGCCCAGGTCACCGTGGATCAGCCCCCGGCGCTGAACCAACGGCTGGAACGCCTCCGCAGCGAGCGGCAACTCATGCGCGATGCGATCGATGGCTGGGTCCATGCCTCGAGTTCGAGCAACCCGTTGACCCAGGCGGCCCTGACCGACCGGCAGCGTATGGCGGCAGCGATAAACGCATTCTGGGAGCGCCAGGAGCAGGGCCAGCGATACCTTCGCCTGCAACTGGAGGACGTTGCCATCGAACACTTCCCGCGCCGCCTCCCGGCGTTCTTCGGCGAGCGTGTGCATGCAATGACCCTGACCCGCCTCAGTGGCACCTCAGCACAACTCAGTGAACTGCTTGCACGCTTTCCGAATATAACCCGCCTGACCATCGATGCTCACCAAGGTGCTACGCCTGCACTGGCATCGGCCTTGCCACGCCTGCCGCGCCTGACCTACCTGGAGTTTCGCAACATGGGCCTGGATGTCGACCAGGCCATGCTGGAAACCTTTGCCGAGCTTGAGCACCTGACCTCGCTCGACCTGTCTGGCAACCGGGTCGGCAACATCACCCAGGTGCCTGCGCGGTTGTCCGCCAACCTGACGTCCCTCGAACTGACCAACATGAACCTGCACGCGTGGCCAGACTGGTGCGACGCGCTGCTACCCCTGGAGTTGCTAGACCTGAGCTCGAACAACATCACCCAACTGCCCGAGCACATCCTCTCCAACCTGAACAACGCCATGCCGATTTCGTCGATTTCGTTGTTCGACAACCCCTTGCCCGACGCCACCATCCTGCGCGTGCGGGCCTACTCGGATAGCCAGCGCAGTTACTCGTTCGCCCTGGACATTCCAGACAACCTGATGCTGGTCAACTCGTCCAGTGAAGGCTCGCTCGACCATCCGCACTTCCCGTTGCAGGGCGACGACACCCCCAGGCTCGAAGACTGGCTGCTGGGTGACGAGGCTCAGAACGAAGCCTTGCGCAGCTGCTGGCAACAGCTGGAGGGCAGCGACCTGTTGCGGCTAGCAGGCCGTTTGCACAACGCCGCGCCGTTCGTCGACCCTACCACCCGGGGCGACTTCTGTGCGCGGGTGCGCCTGATGCTGGTGGCAGCCGCAGCCAACCAAGATGAACGGCCGATCATGGAAAGCATTGCCGCAGCGGCGCTGCCCGACCCAGAGACGGGATCGCAGACATGCCACGACGGCGCACTTCAGGAGTTCAACAACATCGAACTGTACCTCATGGCCAACCGCCTGCTGATCGACGCTGGCGATACCCTGCACAGCCTGCACCAGCGCCTGTTACGGCTGTTCCGCGTGGACCAGCTGGAAAAGCTTGCCGCCACGCGCACCGGTTCGGGCGACCTGGTCTCGGTGCGCCTGGCCTACCGTCGCGAGCTGGCCAGGGAGCTGGACCTGCCGATCGCCGACAGCATGCGTTTTCGCGGGGCCGCAAACCTGGCCCGTGGCGAGCTGTCGCGGGTACTGGAAAGCGTGCGCCAGAGCGAACACAGTGAAGTGTTCATCGATTACCTGCTGGCCAATAGCGGCTGGGCCCAGCGCCTGCGCGGCGAATATGCGCCGCGCTTCGCGCAGATAGAGGCCCGTTACCGCCAGCGGGTACTGGAGCTGTCCGGCAGCGGGCACCCGCTGCACGAGGAAGTCGCTCTGCAGCAGGGCCTTTGGGAGGACAAGCAGCAGGAAGAGCTGGCGCTGCTGCGCGAACTCACCCTCACCTTCGTGGGCAACAGCTGAGCAAGCCCACGCGGCGGCGGCGCGCAACTGGGCGCCGCCCATTACTTGCAGTAATGCGCCCGGCCCCACGCCAATGCGGCCTGGAGCAACGCCGTCAACACCTCGCGTGTCGGCTGGGCGCGGTCTTCGCGGTAGGTAAACGGCTCCTGCTCTTCCATGTAGGTGCTTTGCGCCAGCTCCAGCTGTACGGCATGGATGTCATGCGCCGGGTCGCCGTAATGCCGGGTGATGTGGCCGCCTTTGAAGCGCCCGTTAAGCACATGGCTGTAACCCTGGGCTTGGCTGCACACCTGGACCAGCCGCTCGGCCAGGCCCGGGTCGCAACTGGCGCCATTGAACGTGCCCAGGTTGAAGTCCGGCAGCCTGCCATCGAACAGGTGCGGGATCAGCGAACGAATCGAGTGGGCATCCCACAGCAGCGCGTAGCCGTGGGTTTCCCGCAGGCGCGCCAGCTCGTTGCGGATCGTTTGGTGATAAGGCTGCCAGATCGTCGCCAGGCAGGCCTTGCGCGCTTCGGCAGTGGGCTCCAGCCCCTGCTTGAACAAAGGCTCGCCATCGAACAGCGTGGCCGGATACAAGCCGGTTGTAGCACCGGCATATAACGGTTTGTCGTCAGCCGGGCGGTTCAGGTCGATGACGAACCGCGAATATTGCGCGGCGACCACGCTGGCCCCCAGTTCCCGGGCAAAGTCGTAAAGACGTGGTATGTGCCAATCCGTGTCGGGCAGGCTGCGCGCTTGGTCGACCAGGCCCTGGTCCACGGCCGGGGTGAGCTTGAGGCCGGCGTGGGGCATGCTGATCAGCAACGGCAAATGCCCTTGGTGGAAACTCAATACCTTGTCCATCTAGCCTCCCTCAATTGGTAATTTCATGGCCACTGCGCACCACGCGCTTGGGCAGGTCGCCGCCGAGCCAGTACGCCAGGTCGGCGGGGCGCTCGACCTGCCAGGCGACGAAGTCGGCCACCTTGCCAACTTCCAGCGAGCCGTGGCTGTCACCCAGGCCCAGCGCGGTGGCGGCATGCACCGTGACGCCGGCCAGGGCTTCTTCCGGCGTCATACGGAAGCACGTACAGCCCATGTTCAGCATCAACCACAGCGACAACCCGGGCGAGGTACCCGGGTTGAGGTCGCTGGCAAGGGCGATCTTCACCCCATGGCGGCGCAAGGCGTCCATCGGCGGCAGTTGGGTTTCGCGCAAAAAATAGAAAGCGCCCGGCAGCAGCACCGCGACCGTGCCCGCCTTGGCCATGGCGATGGCGTCTTCTTCAGTCATGAATTCCAGGTGGTCGGCCGACAGCGCCTGGTAACGCGCAGCCAGGCTGGAGCCGTGTAGCGAAGACAACTGTTCGGCGTGCAGCTTGACCGGCACCCCCAACGCCCGCGCCTTGATGAACACCCGCTCGACTTGGGCCGGGGTGAACGCCAGGTGCTCGCAGAAGGCGTCCACTGCGTCCACCAGGCCTTCGCCGACCAGGCATGGCAGCAGTTCGTCGCAGATGTGCGTGATGTAGTCGTCCGCCCGGCCGGCGTATTCCGGTGGCAAGGCGTGGGCAGCCAGGCAGGTGGCCCGTACCGTCAGTGGCAGGGCATCCGCCAGCCGCCTGGCCACGCGCAGCATCTTGCGTTCGTTGGCCAGGTCCAGGCCGTAGCCGGACTTGACCTCAAGGGTTGTCACGCCGTCGCGCATCAAGGCTTGAACCCGCTGGCGCGCACTGGCGAACAACTCATCCTCGCTGGCCGCGCGGGTGGCCCGCACGGTGCTGGCAATGCCCCCGCCCTGGGCGGCGATTTCGGCATAGCTGACGCCTTGCAGGCGCTGTTCGAACTCGCCACTGCGGTTGCCACCGAATACCGCGTGGGTATGGCAGTCGATCAGCCCGGGGGTGACCCAGGCGCCGCCCAGATCCACCGTGCGCTCGGCCTCAACCGGGCCCAGCCCGGCCCGCGGGCCGATCCATTCGATCAGCCCGGCGTGGGTGACGATGGCCGCATCTTCGATCAGCGAATAACGGCCTTCGGCCATGGTTGCCGCATGGCAGTGCTGCCAGAGGGTTCTCATGCACAATCTCCTGTACTAGCGGTGTAGCTCGGCCGGCTCTGCAACTGGCTGGCCCTGCCCTGCCCGCGGCTTGCACCACAGCAGGTAGGACGCCACCAGGAACACCACCCAGACCACCCCGACGACCAACGCCGCCTGGGTGTCCGGGAAGTAACCGAGCACGCCAAAGATGAACACCATGAAGGCAATGGCCATGGCCGGGCCATAGGGCCAGAACGGTACCGGGAACTTCAGCTGGGCGACCTCTTCACGGCGCAGGCTGCGGCGCATGGCCACCTGGGTAACCAGGATCATCAACCACACCCAGACGGTGGCGAAGGTGGCGATCGAGGCGATCAGCAGGAACACGTTCTCGGGGATAAGGTAGTTGAGCAGCACGCCGACCAGCAGTGCCGCCCCCATCACGACCACGGTCATCCACGGCACGCCGTGCCTGGACAACTTGCTGAAGCCGCGCGGCGCATGGCCTTGCTGGGCCAGGCCATACATCATGCGGCCGGCACCGAAGATGTCGCTGTTGATGGCCGAGATCGCCGCCGAGATCACCACCACGTTCAGCACCGCGGCCGCCGAACCGATACCCAGGTTGCTGAAGATCTGCACGAACGGGCTGCCCTGGCTACCGACCTGCGGCCAAGGGTACAGGCACATCAGCACGAACAAGGTGAGCACATAGAACAGCAGGATGCGCAGCGGCACCGCGTTGATCGCCTTGGGGATCACGCGCTGTGGGTCTTTGGCCTCACCGGCCGTGACACCGATGATCTCGATGCCGCCAAAGGCGAACATCACCACGGCGAACGAGGCGATCAGGCCACCGACGCCATTGGGCATGAAGCCGCCATGGTCGAACAGGTTGCTCACGCCAACGGCCTGCCCGCTGCCCACCTGGCTGAAGCCGAAGGCCATGATGCCCAGGCCGGCCAGGATCATCGCCACGATGGCGCCGACCTTGAGCAACGACAGCCAGAACTCCATTTCGCCAAAGACCTTGACGTTGCACAGGTTCAGGCCGCCAATCAGGAACACGATGCCCAGCACCCAGATCCAGCGGGCGACCTCGGGGAACCAGAACCCCATGTAGATGCCGAAGGCGGTCACGTCGGCGATGGCGACGATGACCATCTCGAAGGCGTAGGTCCAGCCGAGGATGAAGCCGGCCATGGGGCCGAGGTAGGTGGTGGCGTAGTGGCCGAACGAGCCGGCCACCGGGTTGTGCACGGCCATTTCGCCGAGGGCGCGCATGACCATGAACACGGCGGCGCCGCCGATCAGGTAGGCCAGCAACACGGCCGGGCCGGCCATCTGGATGGCCGAGGCAGAGCCATAGAACAGCCCGGTGCCGATGGCCGAGCCGAGGGCCATGAAACGGATGTGGCGGGCGCTTAGCCCACGCTTTAGACCTTGAGCTTGTTGCATGTCACGTCCTTGAATTGTTTTTGTGGTCGTGAGGTCGAGAGGGGGCTGCCTTGCAGCCAGATCGCCGGCAAGCCAGCCCCCTCACTGGGGGAGCCGGCTTGCCGGCGAGTGGGCCGCGTGGCGGCCCCAGGGGCATTACAGGCTTGGCAGCACACCGGCCGGCAGCAAACCGGTCAGGCTCCCCTTGGCCAGCAGTTCCACGGCCTTTTCGATGTCTGGCGCAAAGAAACGGTCACGGTCATAGTGCGGCACTTCGCTGCGCAGCGCCTGGCGCGCCTGCTCCAGCTTGGTGGAGGTCTTCAGGCCCTTGCGCAGGTCGAGGCCCTGGCAGGCACCCAGCCATTCGATGGCCAGGACGCCTCGGGTATTCTCGGCCATTTCCCACAGGCGCTTGCCGGCAGCCGGGGCCATCGAAACGTGGTCTTCCTGGTTCGCCGAGGTGGGCAGGCTGTCGACGCTGTGCGGGTGGGACAGGGCCTTGTTCTCGCTGGCCAGCGCAGCAGCGGTCACCTGGGCAATCATGAAGCCGGAGTTGACCCCGCCATTTTCCACCAGGAACGGCGGCAGCTGGGACATGTGCTTGTCCATCATCAGCGAAATGCGGCGCTCGCTGAGCGAGCCGATTTCGGCGATGGCCAGGGCAATGTTGTCGGCGGCCATGGCCACCGGCTCGGCGTGGAAGTTGCCGCCGGAAATCACGTCCCCTTCGGCAGCGAACACCAGCGGGTTGTCGGATACGGCGTTGGCTTCGACCGCCAGCACTTCGGCGGCCTGGCGCAACTGGGTCAGGCACGCACCCATGACCTGCGGCTGGCAGCGCAACGAATACGGGTCCTGCACCTTGTCGCAGTTCTTGTGCGACAGCGACACTTCGCTGGCGTCGCCCAACAGGTCGCGGAAGCACGCCGCGGTGTCGATCTGGCCACGCTGGCCCCGCACTTCGTGGATACGCGCATCGAATGGCGAACGCGAACCCAGCGCGGCTTCGACGCTCAGGCCACCGCAGGCAATGGCGGCGGCGTACAGGTCTTCACCCTGGAACAGGCCGCGCAGCGCATAGGCGGTGGACGCCTGCGTGCCGTTGAGCAGGGCCAGGCCCTCCTTGGCGGCCAGGGTCAATGGCTCGAGGCCGGCCACCGCCAAGGCTTCGGTCGCTGACAGCCACTGACCCTTGTAACGTGCCTTGCCTTCGCCCAGCAGCACCAGCGACATATGCGCCAAGGGGGCGAGGTCACCGGAAGCCCCGACCGACCCTTTCAGCGGTATGTGCGGGTAGACTTCGGCATTGACCAAGGCGATCAGCGCGTCGATGACCTTGCGGCGAATGCCGGAGAACCCGCGGCTGAGGCTGTTGATCTTCAGCACCATGATCAGCCGCACCAGGTCGTCATCCAGCGGCGCACCGACACCGGCAGCGTGGGACAGCACCAGCGAGCGTTGCAGGTTTTCCAGGTCGTGGCTGGCGATACGGGTCGACGCCAGCAGGCCAAAGCCGGTGTTGATACCGTAGGCGGTGCGGTCTTCGGCAATGATCTGCTCAACGCAGGCCACACTGGCGTCAATGGCTGGCGCGGCGCTGGCATCCAGCTGCAAACGCACGGGCGCGGCGTGAATGGCGCGCAGCTGGGCCAGGGTCAGGGTGCCTGGCTTGAGGGTGAATTCGGTCACGTTGCTACTCCAGTCGTTTGGAGCCACAGGCCCGTCTGTGGTGCCGTGCGCTCCTTCTTGTTGTTCAGTATCACCCTTGGCGGGGTGCGAGCCAAAGCCGGGGGTCAGCCCGTAATCATCGGCAGGTCCAGGCCCTGCTCCCTGGCGCAGTCGATGGCGATGTCGTAGCCGGCATCGGCGTGGCGCATGACACCGGTCCCCGGGTCGTTGGTCAGCACGCGGGCGATACGCTCGGCGGCTTCATCGGTACCATCGCAAACGATGACCATGCCCGAGTGCTGCGAGAAGCCGATGCCCACGCCGCCGCCGTGGTGCAGCGAGACCCAGGTGGCGCCGCCCGCGGTATTGAGCAAGGCGTTGAGCAGCGGCCAGTCGGAGACAGCGTCCGAGCCGTCGCGCATGGCTTCGGTTTCGCGGTTGGGGCTGGCCACCGACCCGGAGTCCAGGTGGTCGCGGCCAATCACTACCGGCGCCGACAGCTCGCCGCTGCGGACCATTTCGTTGAACGCCAGGCCCAGCTTGGCACGCAGGCCCAGGCCAACCCAGCAGATACGCGCCGGCAAGCCCTGGAAGCTGATGCGCTCGCGGGCCATGTCCAGCCAGCGGTGCAGGTGGGCGTCGTCGGGGATCAGTTCCTTGACCTTGGCGTCGGTCTTGTAGATGTCGTCGGCCTCACCGGACAGCGCCGCCCAGCGGAACGGGCCAACGCCGCGGCAGAACAACGGGCGGATGTAAGCGGGTACGAAACCTGGGAAGTCGAAGGCGTTCGCTACGCCTTCTTCCTTGGCCATCTGGCGGATGTTGTTGCCGTAGTCGAACGTCGGGATGCCCTGCTTCTGGAAGTCGAGCATGGCCTGCACGTGCACGGCCATCGACTGCTTGGCGGCCTTGACCACTGCCGCAGGTTCGGTCTGCGCGCGGTCGCGGTACTGTTCCCAGGTCCAGCCGGCGGGCAGGTAACCGTTGAGTGGGTCGTGGGCACTGGTCTGGTCGGTGACCATGTCCGGGCGCACGCCGCGCTTGACCAGTTCGGGCAGGATTTCGGCGGCGTTGCCGTGCAGGGCGATGGAGATTGCCTGGCCTTCGGCGGTGTACCTGGCGATGCGTGCCAGGGCGTCGTCGAGGTCGGTGGCCTGCTCGTCGACGTAGCGGGTTTGCAGGCGGAAGTCGATGCGGCTCTGCTGGCATTCGATGTTCAGCGAGCAAGCCCCGGCCAGGGTCGCCGCCAGTGGCTGGGCACCGCCCATGCCGCCCAGGCCTGCGGTGAGTACCCACTTGCCCTTCAGGTTGCCGCCATAGTGCTGGCGACCGGCTTCGACGAAGGTTTCATAGGTGCCCTGGACGATGCCCTGGCTGCCGATGTAGATCCAGCTGCCGGCGGTCATCTGGCCATACATGGCCAGGCCTTTGGCATCCAGCTCGTTGAAGTGCTCCCAGCTGGCCCAGTGCGGCACCAGGTTGGAGTTGGCGATCAATACACGCGGGGCGTTGCTGTGGGTCTTGAACACCCCGACCGGCTTGCCCGACTGCACCAGCAGGGTTTCGTCGTCTTCCAGGCGGGTCAGGGTTTCGACGATCTTGTCGTAGCACGCCCAGTTGCGCGCGGCGCGGCCGATGCCCCCATAAACAACCAGCTCCTTCGGGTTCTCCGCGACCTGCGGGTCGAGGTTGTTCATCAGCATGCGCAGTGGCGCTTCGGTCAGCCAGCTTTTGGCGGTGAGCTTGTTGCCACGTGGGGCACGGATTTCAACGTCACGGTATTTATTGTTGTCGGTCACGGGAAGGGTCCTCTGCGGTCGAGCGCGGGCGGGTATGTCGTGGACAATATACAAACACACCTTTACTTGTATGTACAAGCATGGACAACCAAAATAACCGGAACGGTCCGTTGAATGGATCGGACAACAAAGGGGCCGCTGCGCGACCCAATCGCCGGCAAGCCAGCTTCCACAGGTATGCCACAAGTCTCGAAGGCTGAGTTTTACCTGTGGGAGATTCTATGGTTCCTGGCAGGGGTAGCCGGAGCATCTTCAGCGCCTGTGAGATCGAGCGCCGCCCGCGCGGCGCATCGCGAGCTGCGCTCGCTCCTACGTTTG